>JAUMBN010000060.1:0-4137 GCA_032119675.1 Solirubrobacteraceae bacterium
CGCTACGGGTCGACGATCCCGCATCAGACCACCGGCGTCTTCGGGGCCGGGCGCGTCTTCATGAAGCCGGCCTCGCCCGGTACCGGCGTCATCGCCGGCGGCGGCGTGCGCGCGGTCTTCGAGCTGGCGGGAATCCACGACATCCTCTCCAAGAGCCTCGGCTCCCAGAACCCGATCAACCTCGTGAAGGCAACCGTCGAGGGGCTGCGCTCGCTGCGCACCCCGGAAGAGGTCGCTGAGATCCGCGGCCTGACCGTGGCCGAGGTTCTCGGGCTCGAGAAGGGCCCGTCTCCCGAGATGGCCGAGCCCGCTGCCGCCGAGGCTGCGCAGGCCCCGGTCGCCGTGGCCGTCGACGAGACGCTCGCCGTGGAAGAAGTCCCCGCCGAGGTCGCCGTCGAGGAGACGGTCGCTGCCGAGGCGCCCGAGCTGCCGGCAGGCGAGCCGGGCGACACGGTGCTGCCCGAGGGCGAAGAGGTTCCCAACGCCGAGGGCGAGGAAGGCGCTGAGTCATGAGCACCGTCCAGGTGACCCAGGTCAAGTCCGCCAACGGCTGCAAGGCCAACCAGCTCAGCACCCTGCGCTCCCTGGGCCTTCGGCGTATCGGCCAGACCGTCGAGGTGTCTGACAGCCCGCAGTCGCGGGGGATGCTGCACACCGTCCGCCACCTGGTGAAGGTCGAGGGATCCTGATGCCGCCCGCCAAGAAGCCCGAGGACGAAGCCGGAAAGCCGCCGGCGAAGAAGCCCACCGCGAAGAAGCCGGCCGCGAGCAAGGCTGCCGCAAAGCCGGCCGCCAAGAAGCCTGCCGCCGGCAAGGCCGCCTCCAAGCCGGCCGCCTCCAAGCCGGCCGCCAAGAAGCCGGCCGCCGGGAAGCCTGGGGCCGCCAAGCCCGCGGCCAAGGCCGAGGCGTCGGCTGCGAGCACCGGGACCGAGCGGTTCGGCCTTCACAGCCTCAGCCCCGCCCCCGGGAGCCGCAGGCCCCGCAAGCGGGTAGGCCGCGGCGAGGGCTCGGGCCTGGGCAAGACGGCCGGTCGCGGCCAGAAGGGCTACGGCTCGAGGTCGGGAGCCAAGGACCGCACGCGGTTCGAGGGCGGCCAGATGCCGATTCAGAAGCGGATGCGCAAGCTGCGCGGCCCAAACATGAAGAAGTCGATGCCCTTCGAGCGCTTCCGTACGCACACTCAGGCGGTCAACATCGGCGACCTCGATACCCGCTTCGACTCCGGCGCCGAAGTCACCATCGAAGCGCTGGGCGCCAAGGGTCTGGGCCAGCGCCCCGGCGTGCCGGTGAAGGTGCTGGCCAAGGGGGAGATCAGCAAGCCGCTGACCGTTCACGCCCACGGCTTCAGCGCATCGGCCCGCGCCGCGATCGAAGCGGCCGGCGGAACCTGCGTCACCGTAGAGCCGTAGGAGCCTAGACTCCCGAAAGCATGCTCGGGACCATCCTCAGCGCCTTTACGGTCGCCGACATTCGCAAGAAGCTGCTCTTCACGGGCGGCATGCTCGCGCTCTACCGGATCGGCGCCTACATCCCCGTGCCGGGAGTCGACGTCAAGGCGGTCGAGGCGATCCAGGAGCAGTTCGGCGGCGGCGGGATCCTCAACCTGCTGAACACCTTCAGCGGCGGGGGGCTCTCCCGGATTGCGGTCTTCGCGCTGGGGATCATGCCCTACATCACGGCCTCGATCATCCTCCAGCTCCTGACCGTGGTGCTCCCCTCGCTCGAGAAGCTCTCCAAGGAGGGCGAGGTCGGCCAGCAGAAGATCACCCAGTACACGCGCTACCTCACGGTCGGCCTGGCCTTCGGGCAGGCGATCGGCTACGTCTTCCTCTTCCGCTCCTTCGAGGGCAGCGCCGGCCAGCCGGTCATCGACAACTTCAACGTGGGGACCGTCTTCCTGATCGTCCTGACGCTCACCGCCGGCTGCGTCGTGGTCATGTGGCTCGGGGAGCTGATCACTCAGCGCGGCATCGGGAACGGCATCTCGCTGATGATCTTCGCCTCGATCGTCGCCGGCCTTCCCAACGGCGTCCAGGCCTGGTGGACCAGCCCCGACCAGGTCTTCAAGGTGATGATGCCCTTCCTCGCGCTCGCGGTGATCGCCGCAGTGGTCTTCATCCAGGAAGGCCAGCGCCGGATCCCGGTGCAGTACGCCAAGCGCGTGATCGGCAAGAGGATGAGCGGCGGGGGCCAGACCTACCTGCCGCTGCGAGTCAACATGGCCGGCGTGATCCCCGTCATCTTCGCTGCCTCGCTGATGGCCTTCCCGCCGACGGTCGGCCAGCTGATCCAGGCGCCGTGGGCCCAAAACGTCGCCGACTTCTTCGCCCCGTCCGGCTGGGCCTACCTGCTGGGCGAAACGATCCTGATCATCCTCTTTACCTACTTCTACACGGCCATTACGTTCAATCCCGTGGACCAGGCTGAGAACCTGAAGAAGTACGGCGGCTTCATACCCGGGGTCCGGCCAGGCAGGCCTACGGCCGAGTTCCTCGACAGGATCCTCGCCCGCCTCACCTTCCCGGGTGCCCTCTACCTGGCCGCAGTCGCCGCGCTGCCGACGATCCTCATCAACCAGACGGCCGCGAACTTCTACTTCGGCGGCACCTCGCTGCTGATCGTCGTCGGCGTTGCCCTCGACACGATGAAGCAGCTCGAGGCCCAGCTGATGATGCGCAACTACGAGGGCTTCCTGAAGTGAGCGAGCTCAACCTGATCCTGCTCGGGCCTCCCGGCGCGGGCAAGGGCACCCAGGCCGAGCGGTTGCGGGACGAGTTCGACCTGCCCCACATCTCCACCGGTGACATCCTGCGCCAGGCGGTCGCCGACGGGACCGAGCTCGGCCAGACCGCCAAGGGCTACATGGACGCCGGGGACCTGGTTCCTGACGAGGTAATCATCGGCGTGATCATCGAGCGTCTCGGCGAGGACGACGCCCGCGACGGCTTCCTGCTGGACGGCTTTCCCCGCACGATCGGGCAGGCCGACGCGCTCGGCGACGCTCTCGCCGGGCTGGAGCGGACCCTGACCGCGGTGATCCTGGTGGAGGTGCCCGACGAGGAGATCGTCAAGCGGATCTCCGGCCGCCGGGTCAACCCGGAGTCCGGGCGCGTCTACCACGTCGACTTCGACCCGCCGGAGGTCGAGGGGATCGACGATGTCGACGGCACTCCGCTCGTCCAGCGCGAGGACGACCAGCCCGAGACCGTCCGGAACCGTCTCGCCGTCTACCACGAGCAGACCGCTCCGCTGGTCGCCTACTACGACGACCTGGGCCTGCTGCAGCGATTCGACGGGACCGCATCGCCGAACGAGGTCGCAGGCCACATCCGGGCGACGATCTCGACGCTGCGCCGCGAAGAAGAGATCTGACGCGCGCGAAGTGATCGTCCGCAAGAGCCCCGAGGAGATCGAGAAGATGGCCGCCGCCGGCGCCATCCACGCCAGGACGGTGGAGCTGGTAGCCGACATGATCCGGCCCGGCATCACCACCGCGCAGCTCGACCATGCGGCCGAGAAGTACATCCGCTCCCAGGGCGCCGTCCCGTCGTTCAAGGGCTACCGCGGCTTTCCCGGCTCGATCTGCGCCTCGCCCAACTCGCTCGTGGTCCACGGTATCCCCGGCGATGTCACCCTCGCCGACGGCGACATCATCTCAGTCGACATCGGGGTCACGCTTGACGGCTGGGTGGCCGACGGCGCCTGCACCTTCGCGGTCGGGGAGATCGACCCGGAGACCGCCCGGATGCTCGCGGCCACCGAGGCCTCCCTCTTCGACGCGGTCGACCAGGCCCGCCCGGGAAACCGGGTCGGCGATATCTCCCACGCGGTGCAGGCGCGGGTCGAGGCGGCCGGCTTCTCGGTGATCCGCACCCTGGTCGGCCACGGGGTTGGCCGGGAGATGCACGAAGACCCCCAGGTGCCCAACTACGGCCCGCCGGGCAAGGGCCCGAAGCTGAGGGACGGGATGGTTCTGGCCATCGAGCCGATGGTGAACGTGGGGGGGCCGGAGGTTCACATGGCCTCTGACGGGTGGTCGGTCTACACCGACGACGGCTCGCAGTCGGCGCACTTCGAATTCACCGTCGCGATCACCGAAAAAGGGCCGCGGATTCTCAATCCGTGGCATGAGCTGGTC
>JAUMBN010000061.1:0-2194 GCA_032119675.1 Solirubrobacteraceae bacterium
CCTCGGCGTTGATGAGGAGGCTGGTGAGGTCGTCGGTCGGGTTCTCGCGACGGTCGGCGATCATCGCCTGGACGCGCTGGAAGACCTCAGGCACGTCGCGGGCCATAACCGTCTCCACGCCCTCGGGATTGATGTCCGGGTCGCTCGAGGCGAGGATCCCGTTCATCAGGTCGGCCCAGAGCTTGTCGTCCTCCTCCGGGATACCCATGAAGCGGCAGATGACCCGCGAGACAACCGGCTGGGCGACCTCTTCGACGAGGTCGAACTCGGTCCGGTCGCCGAGCCGGTCGAGAACGCTGACGACGATCTCCCGGATCTCTTCCTCGTGCTCGGAGATCCGCTTCGGCGTAAAGCCTTTCTGGAAGAGCGCCTTGATCCGGTCGTGGCGCGGTGGGTCCATCGCGATGAACATCCCCGACTGGATCTCCGGGGGAAGCACCGAGTCGACGAGGATCACGCCGCCCGTCTCGGACGAAAAAGCCTCCCAGTTGAGTGAGGCCTCGCGGATGTGCTCGGCCTTCATCAGCGACCAGAACCCGCCCTCTTCGGGAAAGTCCTCCATCCGGTCGGTCCACTGGACGGGGCAATTGCGCCGCGTCTCGGCGAACTCCGCGTGAGGCGGCCCCTGGGCCCATGCCGCACCTCCGCGGCCTACCTCGGCGTCGCCTTCGATCTTCGGATTTGCCGGCACACCCAAAGCTTACGCGCCTACTGACCGTTCGGTCAGGAAGCGGTGCCGGTGGCGGCGGTGTGGCCCTTGCCCGGCAGGCGCTTGCTCTCCTTGCGCTCGTCGCTGATGGTCACCACGTCCCAGACCAGTCCTAGCCGGGCGCAGAGGGAGATGACCGAGGCGGTCACGTCCAGCTGGCCCCGGTCGAGGCCGTGCCGGGCCGAGGTGGGGAAGGCGTGGTGATTGTTGTGCCAGCCCTCCCCCAGGGCAAGGAGGGCAACCGGCAGGAAGTTGGTGGAGTGGTCGCGCGTGTCGTAGGACTGCCGGCCGAAGGTGTGGCCCAGCGAGTTGACGGCGAAGGTGGACTGGTTCAGCGCGCCGACCCTCACGACCCCCGCCCAAAGCAGGCAGCTGAGGCCCGCGCCCAGGGTGCCGGCCACGGCAAAGCCGACGCCGAACGGGATCAGGAGCCCCAGCACGGCCCACAGGAGGAAGGTGCGGGAGATGAAGACGAGGTCCGGGTCGGCCAGAAGGTCGGGCGCATAGCGCTCGTGGGCGCCACGCTGGTCGTGCATGAAGAGCCAGCCCATGTGGGCGTGCCAGAGGCCCTTGATGCTTCCGGTGAAACCCTCGCCGTGGTCGACGTGGGGTGAGTGAGGGTCGCCGGGCTTGTCCGAATGGGCGTGGTGGCGGCGGTGATCGGAGACCCAGGAGATCAGCGGCCCCTCGACCGCCATCGAGCCGAGTATGGCCAGCGTGATCTTGATGGTGCGCCCGCACTTGAACGAGCGGTGGGTGAAGAGCCGGTGGAAGCCCATCGTCACGCCCAGGCAGGTCAGCACGTAACCGACGATGAACATCCCGAGGTTCAGGAAGTTGAGCGACTTCCCCCAGGCCTGGATCCCGAACACGATGGCCAGGAGGAACGGGAGGCCGACCACGAAGCCGGTGATGATCCTGTCCCGGGTCTCGTGCTCGCAGGGCTGGATCTCGGGATGGCGGGACAAGTTCTGGCCTAGCTTCCCGGGCGCCCTGAGGAGATGTGCAGGGCGCCGGCGGGCATCGAAGCGGACACTAGTGGAAACCGGCAGGCGTCCGGGCGCCAACGGTGAGCCCGGGGCTGCCGTACCGGCGCCGCTTCACGGGCCGGAAATAGTGGAGACGGCGGGAATCGAACCCGCGTCCGCGACCGCGTAAGAGGTGATATCTACGAGCGTAGCCGGCGTTCTAATCTCGCTCTGCGCTCGCCTCGCCGGCGGGGTTGCGCGGAGCCAGCCTCTCTAAGAATTTCCCTGGATCGGCGGAGGCGGTCCTCCCCAGGTAAGTCACCTGATGATCCGGATTCCCCGCCCGGTGACGAAACGGGGGCCAGACCTCACAGTCCTAGCTGTGCGCTAGGCGGCGAGGGCGTACTCGTGAGAGTCCGCACATATGGTTTTCCCGGGGTTTAACGAGGCCACCGGGAACCTCGGCTCGCAACCACCCCCACGAACCGACCGCGTCGAAGCCTGTCGTCCCCTGGGG
>JAUMBN010000062.1:0-35907 GCA_032119675.1 Solirubrobacteraceae bacterium
CGTGCGGCGGAAGTTGAGGAAGGCCGGGTGCATGCGCAGGAACTCCTCAACGGCGCCGGGGATGAGCGACGGGTCGTCGACCAGCTTCTGGCGCTCCTCCGGGTTCTTCAGCAGGGCGACCATCCCGTTGGAGTAGGTGGCCTTGGTGCTGTCCATCCCGGCGGCGACGAGCAGGGCGAAGCCGGCCGCTACCTCGAGGTCGGAGAGCTTCTCGCCGTCGACCTCGGTGTGCACCAGGAGGCTGGTGAGGTCGTCGGTGGGGTTCTCGCGGCGCTCGGCGGCGAGCTCCATCGCCTCCATCAGCACGCGTTCGACTGTCGCGACGTTCTCCCCGTCCGGCTGGAGCTCCTCGTTCCCCACGGCGAGGCCGCGCAGGGCGAGGTCGGCCCAGTGCTCGTCGTCTTCGGGCGGCGTGCCCAGGAAGCTGCCGATCACGCGCGCCACCACCGGCTGCGCGATGTCGGCGACCAGCTCGGCCTCTTCCTGCCCGTCGATCAGGTCGAACTTCTCGGTGGCGATCGCCCGGATCGCCTCCTCGTGCTCGCCGATCCGCTTCGGCGTGAAGCCGCGCTGGAAGATCGCCTTGATCCTGTCGTGGCGGGGCGGGTCCATCCCGATGAACATCGAGTTCTGCACCTCGAGCGGAACCGAGTGGTCGGCGATCAGCATTCCCCCGCGTTCGGAGGAGAAGGTCTCCCAGTCGCGGCTGATCGCATGGATGTCCTCGGGGCGGGTGATCGACCAGAACCCCGGCTCGTTCTCCCACGTGGCCATCGGGCTCCAGTGGACGGGAGCCTCGGCGCGAAGGCGGTCGAAGATGGCGTGGGGAGGACCCTCCTCCCAGAGGCTCATATCCCCGAGGTCGAGCTCCTCGAGGGGGGTCTCACTTGCGGGGATGGTCGCCATCGTCTCTCCTCCTAGCCGGGCGGTGCCGGGCAGCTGCCGGGCAGCGTTACCGCCATTATTGCGCGCGGCCGTCCTCCCGTGAAGGGTCAGCCAGCCGGCGCTGCGTCGCGCTGCCGGCGGTTGTGCAGCAGGGAGGCGACCACGCCGATGAGCAGGATCGCTGCGATTACCGCCAGGGAGATCGTCGGGCTGACCTTGCCGATGAACTCGCTGAGGCCGAGCTTGATGCCCACGAACACGAGCAGCGCGGCCAGCGCAGCCTTGAGGTAGTAGAGCCGGTCGACCAGGTCGGCGACCAGGAAGAAGAGCGGTCGCAGCCCGAGCAGGGCGAAGGCGTTGGCCGCCCAGACGATGTAGGTGTCGGTGGTGATCGCCAGGATCGCCGGCACCGAGTCGACGGCGAAGAGCAGGTCGGTCAGGAAGATCGCCACCAGCGCGGCGCCCGAGGCGGTCAGCATCCGCCGCCCGTTCTCGCGCGTGAGGAGCTTCCTGCCGGCCGGCTCGTCGGAGACCCGCAGCCGCCTGGAGATCCCCTGGATCATCTTCTCCTCGGCCTCGTGGTCGTGGCGGTGCTGCCAGAGCCGGATTCCGGTCCAGAGGAGGATCAGGGCGAAGGGGATGCTCAGCCACCCGAAGGCGTTCAGCGCGGCGGCGCCGACCACGATGAAGACCGCCCTCAGGATGAGCGCGACGATGATCCCGTAGGTGAGGAGCCGGTGACGGTCGTTGGCTTCGATCGCGAAGGCGTTGAGGATCAGCAGGAAGACGAAGACGTTGTCGAGCGACAGCGACTTCTCGACCAGGTAGCCGGCGAGGTAGGCCTTCCCCGGGCCGGCACCGAGGGCGAGCGTGACGGCCACGAAGAAGGCCAGCGCGACGCCGACCCAGAAGACGCTCGCCAGGGCCGCGCCACGGTTGGTCATCACCCCGCCGCGCGAGCGCATCACGACGAGGTCCAGCACGAGCAGGACCGCGATCACGCCGATGAGGACGGCCCATTCGGCCGCTCCAGCCTGGGTTGCCTCCACGGTCAGCGTCTCCGGGCCTCGATGACCGCGGGGAGTATCCGGACCGAGTCGGGCTCGGGAGCGACCGCGGCTTCGAGCCCGGCACCCTGAGCCGCCGCGAGTGCCGTGACGACAACCTCTTCGCCGCTGCAGTGCAGGGTCATGGGCCGGACGAGGCGGCCGCGGCCATCGAACGCGCCTGCGTCGTCGGCGGTCCAGAACAGGAACGACCCCAGGCCCCCGGGGAAGCGCTTCTCCACATGTCGGCGCACGATCTCCCGCGCCCTTTCCGGCGGGGCGTCGATCGGCCCGAGCGCGACGATGCTCACCGCCCACAGGCGGTCGATGGCGGCGCCGAGCCGCTCTCCGTCGGTCTGCTGCGGCGTGGTGGGGGCGGAAAGCCTCATGCGGCCTCCCCTGCGGCAGTCGGCTGGGCCGAGCGCAGGGCGGTGGCCATGGCGTGGTAGCCGCCGTCGACGTGGAGGATCTCGCCGGTGATCGCCCGCGAGAGGTCGGAGAAGAGGAAGCAGGCGGCGTCGGCAACCGGGCCGCTGTCGTTCGGGTCCCACGGCAGGGGCGAGCGGCCCTCCCACGCATCGAGAAGCACGTCGAAGTCGGGAATGCCGCCGGCCGCGCGCGTGTGGATCGGCCCGGCGGCGATGAGGTTTGCCCGGATTCCGCTCTTGCCCAGGTCGCGCGCGAGGTAGCGGTTGGCCGACTCCAGGGCGGCCTTGCAGACCCCCATCCAGTTGTAGACCGGCCATGCGCCCCCGGCGTCGAAGTCGAGCCCGGCCAGGGAAGAGCCGGAGCCGGGCGAGAGGTCGCGGAGGACCCGTCCCAGGGCCGCGTACGAAACGGCACTGGTCTGGAATGCGATGTTCAGGTCGCCCGCGGGGGCCTCCATGAACTCGCCGGCGAGCGCGGCCCGCGGAGCGAAGGCGATCGCGTGGAGGGCTCCGTCCAGGCGGCCCCAGAGCTCGTCGATGGAGGAGCGCAGGGCGGCGGTGTCGTCTTCGCTGGTCAGGTCGGCGGCGACGATCGGCGGCTCTGACGGGAGAGTCCTGGCAGCTTCCAGGGTCTTGGCGAGGTCGCGGGGAAACGCGCTGAGCACGATCTCCGCGCCCAGCTCCTGCGCGCGCGCCGCAGAGGCGAAGGCGATGCTGTCGTCGTTTACGACCCCGGTGATGAGCAGCCGCTTGCCCTCGAGGATCATCGCTTCGACCCGCTCATCTCGGCCTGTACCCGCGCGTCGCCTTCATGGGCGCGGTCGGCCAGGGCGCCCTGGGCATCTGCGACCCGAGACCGGACGTCGGGGTCGCCGGCGCCGATTATCCGGGCGGCGAGCAGGCCGGCGTTGCGCCCACCCCCGATCGCAACGGTGGCCACCGGCACCCCGGAGGGCATCTGGACGATCGACAGGAGCGAGTCGAGCCCGTCTAGGTTCTTCAGGGGCACCGGCACGCCGATTACCGGGAGCGGCGTACATGCGGCGAGCATCCCGGGAAGGTGGGCTGCCCCGCCGGCGCCGGCGATCAGCACCTGCAGCCCGCGGCGGGCGGCGGTGCTGCCGTAATCGATCATCTCGTGCGGGGTCCGGTGAGCGGAGACGACCCTCACCTCGCTGGAGATGCCGAGTTCGTCGAGCGCCTCCGCGGCCGGCTGCATCACCTGCAGGTCCGAGTCGCTTCCCATCACTATTCCCACTGCCGGTTCGCCCATCAGACTTCTCCTTCCAGGATTGATGCCGCTCTCTGCGCCGCCTCGCGGGCGCTGCCCAGGTCGGCAGAGCGGACGGTTACGTGCCCGAGCTTGCGCCCGGGCGCTGGGCTCTTGTCGTAGAGGTGCACATGAACTCCGGGCTCGGCAAGGGCACGGGGGAGTCGTTCCCGGGGGTCGGAGCCGTCAGCCGGCCCGACGACGTTGACCATCGCCACCGCCGGGGCGGTCAGGCCCGTCTCCCCGAGCGGCCATCCGAGCACCCCGCGCAGGTGCTGCTCGAACTGCGAGGTCTCCGCCCCCTCGATCGTGAAGTGGCCCGAGTTGTGGGGCCGCAGTGCCAGTTCGTTGACGGTCAGGCCTCCTTCCACGACGAAGAGCTCGAGGGCGATGACGCCGCTGGCCCCCGGGGTGTCGGTGATGGCCAGGGCCAGCTCGCGGGCCTCGCGGGCGAGGTTGTCGTCGATCGGCGCGGGCACGAGGATCTCGCGGCACATGGCGTCGCGCTGGACGGTCTCGGCGACCGGGTAGGCGCGAGCCTCGCCGGAAGCCGAGCGGGCCACGAGGACGGCGAGTTCGCGTTCGATCGGCAGCAGCGGCTCAAGGAGCAGGCCGTCCGGGCTCGCGGCGAGAAGCTCCACGGCTTCAGCCTGCGAGCCGACGATGTTCACCCCCCGGCCGTCGTAGCCGCCGCGCGGCGCCTTGGCCACCAGCGGCCATCCGTGCTCATCGGCGAACGTCGCGACCTCGTCGGGGGCCGTTGCCAGGGTGAAAGGGGGAACGGGAAATCCGCGGGCCTGGAGCTCGCGGCGGGCGTGCAGCTTGTCCTGGGCCAACAGCTTGGCCGCAGCCGCCGGCTGGAGAGGCAGCCCCTCGGCCTCCAGCTCGTTGAGAAGCTCGGGCGGTACCTGCTCGTGGTCGAAGGTCAGCACGTCGGCTCTCGCGGCCAGCTCGCGCAGGACGGCCAGGTCGTCGCACTCGCCCAGGACGGCGCGGGCGCCCGCGCGTACCGCCGCGTCCTCGGGCGACGAGGCCAGGACGGTCAGCTCGATGCCGAGGTCGATCGCGGCGCGGTGGGTCATCCGCGCCAGCTGGCCGGCCCCGACCATCGCTACGCGGGGCCTAGCCGATGCCTGCGCCCGGGTGCCGTCAGTGGGAGTTTCGAGGACGGCCACGTCAGCCACCCGCCACGAGCTTGGCGGCCTCCAGGTAGAGCGGTATCCCGATGATCAGGTTGAACGGGAAGGTCACGCCGATCGCCAGCGGGAGCGAGAGCCCGGGGTTGGCCTCGGGGAGAGCGAGCCTCATCGCCGCCGGCGCCGCGATGTAGGAGGCGCTGGCGGCGAGGGTGGCCAGGAGGGCAATGTCGGTGGCGCCCATGCCGATCGACCAGCCGAGCAGGATGCCCATCGCGGCCCCGATGAGCGGCATGTAGATGGCGAAGGCAATGAGCCTCCAGCCGGCCTCGCGCAGCGCGCCGATGCGGCTGAAGGCCAGCAGGCCCATGTCGAGCAGGAAGAGGGCGAGTACTCCGGTGAAGGGTGCGACGAAGAAGCCGTCCATGCTTTCCATACCCCTGGCGCCGAGCAGCATCCCGATCACCGTTGCCCCGAGCAGGACGACGACGCTGCCGGTGGTCAGGGCCTCGCGCAGGACCTGGCCGGTGCTCTGTCCGGTCTTCTCGCCGGACTGGCGGGCGAGCATGACGCCGACGGCGATCGCGGGCGCCTCCATCAGGGCCAGGACGGCGGGCATGTAGCCCGAGACCGGCTGGCCGAGCCCTTCGTAGAGGGCGACGGCGGCGCCGAAGGTAACGAGGCTCACCGAGCCGTAGTGGGCAGCGATCGAAGCGGCGTCGACCTGCTTGACCGGGGCGAATCGGCGCAGCAGGGCGAAGGCGATGAGAGGGATCGTGAGCCCCAGGACGGTTCCGGCGCCCAGGGCAAGGAACGCGTCGGAGCCGAAGCCGGACTCGCGCAGCTGCGCCCCGCCCTTGAAGCCGATAGCGGCCATCAGGTAGATCGCCAGCGCCTGGGCTACCTGCTGGGGGAGCCCGACGTTCGACCGGATCGTGGCTGCGAATGCGCCCAGGGCGAAGAAGAGAACCCCCGGCGAGGCGAGGTTGCCCAGCGCCGCGCTCACTCGGCAGGCTTCCGTCCGCAACTCATACGGCGCAGAATACACGATTATTAAGACGTGTATTGTAAAGCCTGTATTTCCGGCCGTATTTAGCCTATCCTTGCTTCGTGGCGGACTGGACCTTCCTGACCAACCACGCCCACGTGATGATCTGCGTGGCCCAGGACCCGAACATACGGCTCCGGGATGTAGCCGAGCGCGTCGGTATCACCGAGCGCGCGGCGCAGCGGATCGTCGCTGATCTCGTCGAGGCCGGCTACCTCGAGCGAAGCCGCGAGGGACGGCGCAACAGCTACCGGCTTAACCCCGACCTTCCGCTGCGCCACCCGCTGGAGCGCCAGCACTCGATCGGCGAGATCATCGAGGTCCTCGCCGGCGCACCCGCCTGATCAGCCCCGGCGCTCGGCGAAGAAATCGGTGAGAAGCCCGGAGCACTCCGGGCCGCATACCCCCGATGTCGTGGAAGGGCGATGGTTGAGCCGTTCGTCGGCAAGGACGTCGAGGACACTCCCGCAGGCTCCGGCCTTCGGGTCGTCGGTTCCCCAGACCACCCGTGGGACCCGCGCCAGCACGATCGCGCCGGCGCACATCGCACACGGCTCGAGCGTCACGTAGAGGGTGCTGTCCAGCACCCGCCAGGAGCCCAGCTCGTCCGCGGCCTGGCGCAGCGCGATTATCTCCGCGTGGGCGGTGGGGTCGCCGGCGGCCTCCCGCTCATTGTGGCCCCGGCCGATTATTCGGCCCTCGTGGACGACCACGGCGCCGACAGGCACGTCGTTGTGGCCGGCCGCGAGCCTCGCCTCCGCGATCGCCTCGGCCATCCAGCGCTCGTCGTCTTCGGATCCGTCCATCGCGCCAATCTTCGCGCATCTGCGGGAAAGCCCGTAACTTTCGGGGTCTGAGCGTGTCTCTAATGGTGGCGGGCGCCGTTGCCCGCGACGCCCAATGACCCTGATTTCGCCCAACACCATCAGACTCGTGACCGCCGCTGCGGCGGCCGTTGGCGTCCTCGCCCTCCCGGCCGCCGCTTCGGCGCTTGAGTACGTGCCCGGCGAGGTCGTCGTCAGCTACGAGCCCGGCCAGGCGCCGGCCGGCGTTGTGCCGGGCCAGCCCGTGGTCGTGCCGGTGGAGAACGTCCGCGAGGCGGTCGCCGACCTCAAGGGCCAGCCCGGGATCGAGTACGCCGTTCCGAACGTGATCGCCCGTGCCGCCCGGGCGCGGTCGGCCCAGTTCCTGCCCAACGACCCGGAGATGAAGAGCCTGCAGTGGAACTTCCTCGGCCCCTACGGCGTGAGGGCGCCGGAGGCCTGGGCCAACGCGATCGCCGCCGGCCGCCCCGGGGGGAAGGGCGTCGTGATTGCCGTGCTGGACACCGGGGTGGCCTACTCCAACCGCACCCCCTTCAAGCGCTCCCCCGACTTCACTTCAGGGCAGTTCACCAAGGGCTATGACTACGTCGACCGGGACCGTTATCCCAGCGACGACAACGGCCACGGGACCCACGTCGCCGGGACGATCGCCGAGGCGACCAACAACGGCATCGCCGTGGCCGGGCTGGCCTACGGGGCGAAGGTCATGCCGGTGCGCGTGCTCGACGCCAACGGCGAGGGCAACGCCAACGACATCGCGCGCGGCGTGCGCTTCGCCGTCAGGAACAGGGCCAAGCTGATCAACCTCAGCCTCGAGTTCGACTCCCGCGTGCGCGCCGACGACATCCCCCAGATCCTCGACGCCCTCGACTACGCGCGCAGCCGGGGCGTGCTGGTGGTTGGCGCCACCGGCAACGAGGGCGCCAACAGCGTCTCCTACCCGGCCCGCTCTTCGGCCGTGATGGCCGTCGGTTCCACCACCGAGGACGGCTGCATATCCGAGTTCTCCAACGGCGGCTCCGGCATCGACATCGTCGCGCCCGGCGGCGGACTCGACGCCCGGGTTCCCGGCGACCCGCGCTGCCGCCAGAGCTTCAACGGCCGCGGCATCTACCAGGTGACCCTCCTGGGCAAGTCGCTCTCGCGCTTCGGCCTGCCCGGCACCTACGAGGGAACCTCGATGGCTGCGCCCCACGTAACCGGCGCCGCCGCGCTGGTGATCGCCACCGGGGTCCTGGGCGAGAACCCGTCTCCGGCGACCCTCCAGAGGCACCTGCAGCGCACCGCCCGCGACTTCGGTCCCTCGGGCGCCGACAGCCTCTACGGCTGGGGGCTGCTCGACGCCGCCCAGGCCACGGCGAAGTAGCGGCGCGCGTCCGCAGGGTCCCGCCCGCGCCCGGGTACGCTGCGTCCGCGCCTAGGTCGTGCGGATGATCAGCACCGAGCAGGGGGCGTGGTGGCTGACCTTGTTGGGAACCGAGCCGAGCAGGAACCGCTTGGCCCCGGTCATCCCCTTGTTGCCGACCACGATCAGGTCGGCTGAGGTCTCCTCGGCGACGTCGAGGATCGCGTCGGCCGGGTCGCCCTGGCGGGCGTGGGTCGAGCACTCAAGGCCCTTGGCCTTCGCGCTCTCCACCACGTCCTCGAGGGTGGCCTCGACGTCCTCGCGGGCGTGGATCGTCCACTGGACGTCCTCCGGTGCCTGCTGGGCCTCCTTGCGAAGCCTCGACTGGGGTACCGGCTCGTAGGCGCTGACGACCTCGAGCTTCGCCCCGGTCTCCTCGGCCAGGTCAAGGGCCTGGCGTACCGCCTCGCTGGCGGTCTCGGATCCGTCGGTTCCTACGACGATCGACTTGAACAAAACGCTCCCTCGGTCGGCAACGCTTCCGATGCTAACGGTCGGGGTGGAGGGCCGGTCAATAGAGCTTGATCACGGCGATGACCATGCCGATCACCACGAAAATGACGATCAGAACCTGCACCACTATCCAGAAGCGCGACATGCCCATCAGCCGAAGAACACCTCCGCCGTCTCGTAGAGCTGGGGGTCGAGCAGCTTGGGTGCCGCGAGCGCCTCGGCCAGTGGGACGGTGACGATCTCCGTCCCCCTTAGCGCGACCATGATCCCGCGCTCGCCGCGGTCCCAGGCGCTGATCGCGCCGACGCCGTAGCGGGTGGCGAGGATCCGGTCGTAGGCGGTGGGCGTGCCCCCGCGCTGGACGTGGCCAAGCACGACGGTGCGGGTCTCGAACCCGGTCTCCTGCTCGATCTCCCGCTCGAGCCACGCGCCGACTCCGCCCAGCCTCGGGTGGCCGAACTCGTCGAGATCGTCCTCCCGGGCGGTCAGGGCCCCGCCGGCGGGCAGTGCGCCCTCGCTGGCGACGATGATCGAGTAGTTGCGCCCGCGCGCATGGCGGGCCGAGATTAGGCCGCAGAGGGCCGAGAGCTCGAACGGCCGCTCCGGCACGAGGATCGCGTGGGCGCCGCCGGCCATCCCCGCCGAGCAGGCGATCCAGCCGGCGTGGCGGCCCATGACCTCGACGATGATCACGCGGTCGTGGGACTCGGCCGTGGTGTGGAGGCGGTCGATCGCGTCGCTGCCGATCTGCACGGCGGTGTCGAAGCCGAAGGTGTAGTCGGTGCCGGCGAGGTCGTTGTCGATCGTCTTGGGGACGCCGATCACCGGCACGTCATCGGCCGCGAGCCGGCCGGCGACGCCAAGCGTGTCCTCGCCGCCGATGGCGATCAGCCCGTCGAGCCCGAGCTTCTCCATCCCCGCGGTGACCAGTGCCGTGCCGTCGCCCCCGTCCTTGTAGGGGTTGGTGCGGGAGGTGCCGAGGATCGTCCCTCCGCGGGGCAGGAGGCCCGAGACCTCCTCGATCCCGAGTTCGCCCCCTTCGCCCGCCAGGACGCCGGCCCATCCGTGGCGCAGGCCGAGGAAGGAGTGGTCACCGTCCTCGGTTCCCTTGCGGACGATTCCGCGGATTACCGCGTTCAGGCCGGGACAGTCGCCGCCGCCTGTGAGGATGCCGATCCGCGCCACCGGCTCATCGTATTGGCCTCAGGAGCCGGCCGGTTCGGGGGCCGCTTCGCCCTCGTCGTCGCCGGGAGGGGCGACTATCTGCCGGTCGAGGTGGAAGTGCCACCACTCCTGGGCGCCGATCTGGATCGAGGCTGCGATCGGGATGGCCAGCAGCGCGCCGACGATCCCGAACAGCACACCTCCGCAGATCACCGAGATCAGCACGACGAACGGCTCGAGCTGGACCGCCCGCTTGTGGATCTGGGGCTGGATCACGTAGTTCTCGAACTGCTGGTAGGCGATTGCGAAGACGACCCAGACGATCGTCGCGGTGGGGAAGTCGGTGAAGAGGGTGACGATGAGGACGATCAGCCCGGCGATCGTCGCGCCGACCATCGGGATCAGGTCGAAGAGGGCGACCAGCACCGCCAGCGCGCCGGCGAAGGGGACGCCGAGGATCGAGAGGACGATGAAGGCGGCCAGCCCGGCGATCGTCGCCTGGATCGCCGCTCCGGCGACATAGTGGCCGACGGCATTGGCGATGCGGTCGAGCGCCACGCCAACCGCCTGGGCCTCCCTGCCGCCGTGCAACCGCAGGGCGCCGTTGACCCATACGCGTCCGCGGGCGGTCATGAAGATGCTCAGCACGAGGATCGTAAGGGCGGAGAAGAGCCCGCTGAAGAGCCCGCTGCCCACGTCGCGCACCACCCCGGCCGCCTCCCCGATGTGGTTTGGCGCGTCCTCGGCCAGGCGCTGGAGCTCGTTGGTGACACCGAAGTCGCGGTTGATCTGACGGAGGCGGTCGTTGCCCTCGACCGCCTCCTGCAGGTCGGTCGTGTATCCGGGGAGGTTGTTGGCGAAGTTGACGCCCTGGTCGACCACCGGCGGGATCACCGCGGCTGCGATCCCGGCCGGGATCAGCAGGAGCAGGAGGTAGACGATCGCGATGGCCAGGGCGCGGGGCATCTTCTTCTCGAGCAGGCTCACCGGACCCGAGAGGGCGATGGCTATGAAGGCGGCGATGATCACCCAGCCGATCGGCTGCCAGAGCAGCCGGACGAGCAGGACCGTGCCGATCACCACGAGCACGATCGCCGCGATCCGCAGGACCGCTCGCGTGGAGATGATCTCGTCGGCGCGGGGGCGCCGACCGGGAGGCTCGCCGGCCCCCGTGCCCTGGGCAGGAATGGTGGTCACCGTCTGCGCGCCTTCGACGCAGCGGGTGGGCTCCCTCTTTGCTGGGCGGCTTCGTTCAGCCGCGCCGCGGGGGCAGCGGGAAGAAGCCGCTGGTACGGGCGACGTACTCGTCGTAGCCCTCGCGCTTCCTGCTCAGCGACTTCTCGAGCAGCCCCGCCCCGCTCACCTTGATCAGCAGCAGCGACATCACCAGCGGGCCGACGACGGTCCACCAGGCGCCGGCGGCCAGAGCCACCAGCCAGATTCCCCACCAGACGCTGAAGTCGCCGAAGTAGTTCGGGTGGCGGGTGTAGCGCCACAGGCCCTGGTCCATCACCTTGCCGCGGTTTGCCGGGTCGGCGATGAAGCGGCTGAGCTGCAGGTCGCCGACCGTTTCGAAGAAGAGGCCGACCGCCCAGACGGCCACGCCGACCCACGCCAGCCAGCCGGGGGAACCCTCGCCGAGCTGGGCGCCTCCCTGGACAGGCAGCGAGACGACCCACATCAGTGCCCCCTGTACCCAAAAGACCGACCAGAGGCTCCGCAGCGGCCACCTGGAGCCGTGGCGCTCCCGCATCTTCGCGTAGCGGAAGTCCTCGCCGTGGCCGAGGTTGCGATTGGCCAGGTGGACGGTCAGGCGCAGGCCCCAGAGGGTCGTGAGGATGGCGAGCAGCAGCCGGTAGGAGCCCGAGCCGTCGGCCACCAGGAAGCTGACCCAGGCGACGACCACGAAGCCCGAGCCCCAGAAGATGTCGACTATCGAGGTGTCCTTCACCGCGACGCTGACCGCCCAGAGCGCGGTGACCATCACGAAGATCGCCGCTGCGTTTATCGCCAGGACGGTGGCCATGCTCAGGCGCTCGCCGCCTCGCCATCCATCTTCGATCCGATCCAGTCGTCCATATCGAGCCAGACGTTATCCAGCCACTCGACGCGCCCGTCGCGGCCGGCCGGGATCCCGGAAGCCGGGATTCGCGTGAACCTCACGCGAATCACCCGCCCGGCGAGCTCGCCGTCCCAGATGTCGGAGATGAGCCGCATCCCGTCGAAGCCCTGGTGGGCCATCAGCACCACGTCGGTCTCAGGGGCCCCGTCGAGCACCGCGAGGACGCCGCCTGCCTTCGGCGGGAGCAGGTACTCGATCCCGGAGAGGCGCTGGGCCCGCGCGGGGTCGCGTTCGGCGATCTTCTCCAGTGCCCGGTCACGCCGCTCGGGCGTGAAGCGGGTCCCCTCCGGGTAGAGGAGGAAGCCGTCCTCGGGGCCCATCCCTTCGGCGAGCGCCTGGACGCGCTCGCGCTCCACCTCCTCACCGGTATCGCGGCGAACAAAGTAGTTGGGGAGCCGCTGCCCAGCTATGTCCAGGCACGGTTCGGAGAGCAGCTCGCGCTTGAGCACGTAACGCAGGTGAATCCGCTCCCGTGCCGCGATGAAGACTGAGGGGAGCAGGTTGTCGACGATCGAGGCGTGGCGGATGAAGACGATCACCGGCCCGGGCCGAAGGCACTCTTCGCCCTCGACCTCGACCTTCAGGCCGAGCAGGACGCGGACGACGTCGAAGAACCACCCGATCCACAGCTGCTGGAAGTGCCAGGTCAGCTCGACCATACGCTCCCTGCTGTGGCCGAAGCCGCAGGCCAGCCAGATCCCGAATAGGCCGAGGATCCCGGCGGTGTCGATAACGAGGTAGACCCACAGGAAGAGGACCAGCCGCATCGCCATCCACGTCTTGCGGTGGACCGCCCATCGGAAGAGGTCGACGAAGAAGCCCCCGACGAGCAGCACCGGCAGCAGTGCGGTCACGAGGACCAGCCCCACCAGGGCCAGCGGGACCGTCTTAAGTCGCCGCGCGACCTTCTGGCCGCGCGGCTCTCTCCAGACGGTCTCGCTCATCCGCCCAGCCTATGTTGCGCGGCGATCAGTCGCTGAAGTCCATCACCTGATGGATACCGCTCGGGCGGTTGGTGTAATCCATCGTGATGAGGCCGATCGGCGAGAAAGTGATGTCCTCGCCGGACTCGGGGACGCGCCAGGCGGCCGGGTCGCTGCCCTTGGATGCCGCCTCGGCGTTCAGGCCCTCCTCGAAGGCCTTCCACAGGTCGCCGGCGCACTTGTTGACGTCGCCCTCGCCGCAGTACTTGACCTTGTAGGCGCCGGAGACGTTCTCCCCGAGGGCCTTGCGCAGGTCCTTCCACATGTACTGGTGCCAGCCGCCGTACTGCCCGCCGGGCGGCGCGTCGAAGCGGTCGTCGCCGCCGCTGCGCTTGCCCAGGTCGTTGCAGAGCTTGCTGCCCAGGCGACCGCACATCGCCGCGTTGGCCATACGGGCAAACGTCGCGTCGATGATCGCGGCTCCCGGCGAGTCGATCACGCCGTCCTGGTTTGAGTCCACCCGGCTCGAGCCCTGCGCGTACCACTCGTCGAGCTGCAGGGCGGCCTGGGTCGAGAGGGCGCTCGGGGCCTGGACCTTGTCGAGCACCTTCTTGAGCGTCGGCCAGAGCAGCGCCACGCGCACGTCCTGGGTGGCGCCTGCGTTGGAGGCAGACAGCAGGCTGGTGAGCGTCTGGGTCGACTGGCGCGCCAGCTCGTTCTCGAGCAGCTGCGTGCGCTGGAGCGACTGCTCGGACCAGCGCTCGTCACCGGCCGGGAAGTTCTTCGCCGGCTTGTTGTTCCAGTTGACGATGTAGCCGCTCGACGGGTTGATCACGTGCGGCTGCTTGGACTTGGCCTGGTAGCCGGTCCACTCGTACTTGCCGCGGCCGTCGACCGGGAGGTCGGGGTTGACGCCCTTCGGCCTCATCGGGAAGCGCCCGGAGGTGTAGAAGGCGATCTCCTTGTCGCTGGCGTAGAACGAGTTGAACGTCTGCGGCGTCTTCTGGGCCGCCTTGACGAAGTCGCTTGCGCTCTTCACCCGGCCGTAGGTCATCTGCTGGTTGAAGAGCAGGTCGGTGGTCTCCCGGCCGTAGCTCGAGCGACGCTGCGAGAGGGCGACGGTCTTGCTGCCGCTCTTGGCGTAGCCGACGACCGGGCCGTGGACCGTCTTGTAGAAGCGGACCTTGACCGTCTGGCCGCCCTTGCTGATCGTGCCGGCGTCAACCTTGGTCATCGACTTGCACTTGCCCTTGTAGGAGTACTTGTACTTGCTGCCCCCACAAAGGGTCTCGGCGTAGGTGTCGATGATGTCGTTGCCGGCCGAGGTGAGCGACCACGCGTAACTCGGGGCGCGACCGATCAGCATGTAGCCCGGGTACGGGGCCGAGGTGGCGCCCCGGACCTTGATGTTCGGACCCTGGAGGTCCATCTCCATGGTCAGGCCGGGGTAGTTGTAGCCGATCTGAGGGCCACCGACCATCAGCGGCTTGCCGGTGTTGGTCTTCGAGCCGCCGGCGATCACGATGTTGCTCGCCTCCTGGCGGGCGGTTCCGGGAGCGCGGAGCGCGGTCGAGGAGGCGCTGGCGCCCGGCAGCCTGATGTAGCTGTTCCTGAACGAGCCGTTCTTGATCCGGACCATGCCCTTCGGGTCGGAGACGCTGACGCTGGTCTGGTAGTCGAACTTGGCGTCGGTCGTGGTGGCGGTCTCCGGGTCGTAGCGGCCGCGCATGTCCTGGTAGACGTTGTTGCCTGTGCTCTTGCCGAGCTCGCCGCGCGCCGCGTCGAGGAAGACGGCGTTCGAGATCTCCTCGCCGCCGCCCTGCCCGAGGAACTGGGCCTTGATGCCGTTGAAGGCGAAGATGTCGATCCGCTCGAACTTCTTGACATCCGGCTGGTTCTCGCCGTACCACTTGTTGATACCGGCGAGGTAGACGTCGATGTCGTCGAGGATCTGGCGCCCCTGCGAGCCGGCGTCCTTGAGGGCCTTCTCCTGCAGCTTCGCGGCGTCGCTCTTGACCTTCGAGGTCGGCTGGTAGTCGAAGAGGCCGAGAACGAGGTTGATGCCCGAGACTCCGGGCATGTCGATCAGCGACGCGACACCGTTGCTGCGCGCCTGGGCGAGCAGGAGGCTGCGGTCCTGGGCGGTCACGTAGCCGGCCCCGAAGACGACGCCGGCGTCGGTCTCGGAGTAGATGTGGGGTACGCCGTAGTTGTCGCGGCGGATGCGGACCGAGACGGCGCGGCCCTTGGCCGTGCCGGTGATGGTCTCGTCGGTGATCAGGGAGGGATCGTCGGCGGGGATCAGGGCGGCGGACTTGAAGTAGCCGGCGCCGTTGGTGCTGGCGGTCAGAGCCGGGCCGACGTCGCGGAAGAGCGGAGTAAGGCGGTTGTACATCTTCGCCTGGGTGTCGGCAGGGAGCATTCCGGGCGCGCTCAGCCAGGAGACGCCGGGCTGGCTTTGGCCCTGCGGGATGACGTTGAGCTGGGTGCCGGCCATCGCGGAAGGCGCGGCAACGGCGAAGATCGCGGCGCTGAGGCCGAGGACGTAACGGTGACGGAACACTCTCTCTCCCTTGGTTCGGCCCGCGGATCCGTCCACGGACTGCGGAGAGCTTACACCGCGCACGTGGTTCGCGCTCCGGGTGCCGCCTCTCCCGTCGGACGCGCTCGCGGCCCGCTCTCCCGTACGCTGCGCCGGTGGCCAACCGCGTGCGCATTGCGATCGGCAGCGACCGGCGGGACCTCTTCCTGCTGGACGGCGTCACCGGAGGGTTTGCCGAGGCCCGCGGCCTTGAGGCCGGAGACCGCGAACGGCTGGTCGACGTGGTGCGGCGCATGGCCTCGTGGGTCAACGACAGCGCCTACCCGAACGACCAGACCGGCGAGATTGCCGTGCAGCTCGAGCTGGCCGAGGGGGCGGTGCGCGTGCTGGTCGAGGACTGGGGCGAGCCGCTTGCCGCCTTCGGCGGTGGCCTGGGTCCGGTGCCGGACGCCCTGGCGGAGGTCGACGCGCTGACCGGTGACCTGCGGCTGGTGAATCTCGGCCGCGACGGCAAGCGCCTGAGCGCCTCGGTCCCCGCCGAGGGCGTGGCACCGGAGGAGCTGGTGGCGCTGGCCGACTTTGCGCGTCAGGGGACCGAAGGCGAGGTGACCGCCGACCAGGTGGAGATCGCCGACGCCACGGCGCAGGACGCCGAGGCGATCTCGAAGCTTCTCTACGTCAATTACGGGCTCGGTTATGGCCACCCCGATTTTTACCGCCCGCTCTGGGTGGCCGACCAGATTGAGTCCGGCCGGGTCTTCTCGACGGTCGCCAGGCTCGGTGGCGAGGTGGTCGGCCATCATGCGATGCTCCGCGAGGAGGGGATCGAGGCGGGGGAGACCGGCGTGGCGGTGGTCCACCCCGCATACCGCGGCCTGGGGATCTTCGGCCGCCTCTTCTCCAGGACGGTCGAGCGGGCCCGCGACGCCGGGGTGCCGGCGATCTTCGGCCGCGCGGTCACCAGCCACCCTTACAGCCAGCGTGCCGAGCACGCGCGTGGCTACCGCGAGAGCGCCCTGATGCTCGGGTCGGTGCCTCCGGGCAAGCCCGACGGCGACGGCCTGGCACGCCGCGGGGCGTCGCTGCTCACCTACCTGCCGCTCGACATGGGCGAGCGGCCTGTGGCCTTCCCCGGGCGCTATCGGGAGCTGCTTGGCGCCGCCTACGCCAACCTCGAGCTCCCGGTCGGCAGCTCCGATTCGGTCGCCGCGCTAGCTGACCTCGGCGATGCTCCGGGGGTTGCCTTCGAGCGCGACGAGCAGCGGGAGAGCGCGGTGATTACCGTCGGGCGCTGGGGCGAGGAGGCACGCGGGGGACTCCTCGACGGCCTGCGCGAGGCGGTCCGCCACCACGATGACGTGGCCTACTGCGACGTCGACCTTGAAACCCTCACTACAGGGGAGCTGGACGAGGCTGTCGAGACGCTGCGCGGCTTCGACTTCTTCTACTCCGGGCTGGTGCTCGATGGGCGGGCCGGCCATGACCACCTGCGTATGCAGGCGATCCTCTCCGACAACGTCGAGCTCCAGAAGATCGTCCTCGACTCGGAATACGCCCAGGGGCTCAAGGAGGCGATCTTCGCCGACCGCGGCTGGCTGGCCGGCGCCTGAGGTCTGGCGCGCCTAGGATCGTCCCAATGGCGCCCGCAGTCCTGATCATCCCCGCGGGAGACCCGGAGCTCGCTCCCGCCGGCCCCCTTGCCGAGGGGCTCCGTGCCGCCGACGCCGGCGTCGAGGTGCGCTTCGCTGAGACGCCCGGCCCGCGGCTGGCCGCCAGCAACCCGGTGGCGGGTATGGCGGCGCGGATCGCATCCAGGTCGGCGGCGAAGGAGCTGCCCGGACTCGTGACCCTCAACGGGGCCCAGGTGGTCGTCTCCGACGACCCGGCCGTGATTGCGGCGATGGGCAGGCTGCGCCGCTCGGGCGGCCTGAGCGTTCCGGCGGTGGCCCTGGTTACCCGGCAGGCCGACCCGGCTTCACAGGCGGCCGATGGCGTCGACGTCCACCTCATCGCCGACCCGCGCTTTCGCGCCGTCGTCCGCGAGGCCGCCCCCGCAACGCGCATCGCCTGCGTCCGCGGCCTCGTGGACCCCCGTTACGAGAGCGAGCTGGAGGTAACGCGCGCCCGCCAGGCGATCGGTGTCCCCGACGGCAGCCCGCTGGTCGTGATCTTCGGGGGGCAGGACGCCCGGGGCGACCTCGCCGGCGCCGGGGAGGTCGCGCTGGCCGCCGACCCGGCCTCGCGCGTGGTGATCCTCTGCGGCGACAGCGAGGAGCGCCTCCAGGAGCTTGGGGACCGCTTCTCCCTTGCGCGCCGCCTGCGGGTCGTCGGGCCGACCGACCGGCTTCCGGACCTGCTGGCCGCCGCCGACGTGCTGATCGACACCGCCGACGGGCTCACCGCGCTGGAGGCCCGGCTCCGTGGCGCCGCGGTGATCGCCCACGGCCGCAGGTCGGAGCGCGACCGGCAGGAGCTTGCCGACGAGCTGATCGAGACCCTGCGCCGACCCCGGGCGACCGGCTCAGCGATCGCGGACCGGCCCGCCGCGGCCGACGAGGTTCTCGCCGCCGCCGGGCTGGCTCCCCTGCCGGTCTGAGGCCCGGCTCAGGCCGCAGCGAGAGGGTGCAGCTCGGCGCGCTCCAGGGCTTCGGTTCGCAGGTGGGTGATCGCCTGGTAGCCCTCGCTCGTGACCATGTCGAGGAAGGCCTGGACGCTGGGGTAGCGAACGAGGAGCACGCTGTCCCAGTCGGAATCGTCTTCGCCGATCAGCGGTGAGGCGGCCTCGCCGGCAAAGACGATCTCGGCTCCGCTCTCCTGGAGGAAGGGGAAGGCCTTGGCGCCGTAGGCCTCGTAGCTCTCGCGGCCGCCGTCGGGCTTGAAGCGGAGCAGGTTGAGCATGACCACCGGCCCGCCGGTGTCTTCCTTTACAAGGCGCGAGACCTGCTCTGGAGTGGGATCGACCGGCATGGGGGTTCCTTTCGGGTTGGCCTGCTGCTCAGCGGGGCTTGCTCTTCGACGGGTCGAGGTGCTGCTCGGCCGAGCTGTAGCGGGGCTTGTACTTGTTGATGGCGGCGTCGCGGGCCAGGCGCCTGCGATCGGCGACAGTGTAAACGGGCGCGTCTATAACGACGCTGTCGCTGATGATGTCCAGGAAGCAGCGGCAGCGCTCGTTGAAGAGGCCGATGGCATAACCGGCACCGAACGGGATCGCCCCGAGCACCATGCCGACGAAGCGGAGCAGTGAGTGGCGGATGGTCAGCGGGCGCCCGTCGTCCTCGTCAACGACCCGGAACTCCAACGCCCGGGCGCCCGGGGTCTGGCCGGTGCTCGACCAGAACGAGACGAAGTAGGCGGTGGCCCAGATCAGGTAAACCACGCCGAGGATCGCGAGGATCACGGCTTCCGCGCTGTCGGGAACACCCAGGGTGTTCATGGTCAGGGCGGTGATCGCCCAGGTGATTGCCGCGACCAGGTTGACGATCGCCGCGTCGATGACGAATCCGAGCAGCCGGGAGACCAGGCCCACGTACCGCTGTGGTGCTCCCTTGACCGCCGACGACCCGCGCAGTCGCACCGCCGCGGCCACCTGCGCCCGGGCGATCGCCGACTCGGCCGGGCCGCTTGCCGACCAGTCGTCGGGCTGGGCAGGTGCAGCCTGTGATGCTCCCGTATCGGTCACGAGCCGGCTTCCTTGCCGCCGTGCTTCCCGCCGCCCCTGCTCCCGGCATCGTTCTCCTGGTCGGAGGGCAGCTGGGCGTCGAGCTTCTCGCTGCGGCCGATGAAGGTGCGTGCGGTGCGGGCGACCACCTGGTCGGCGGTGCGAGAGCGTCCGCGGACCTCGTCGCCGACCTGGTCGGCGAAGCCGAACCCCTGCTGGCGGACGGCGTCGATGACCGCGGGGCTCTCGGCGATCGTCTGCACGAGGATCCAGAGCTCCTCGCGCTCGAGGAATGCGTCGACGATCGGCGCCATCTCCCCGGCCTCCATCGCCGCGACGGTGATCTTCTGGACCATCTGGCTGCGGGCCACCTCGTCGGCGATCATGTCGATGGTCTCGGGGCTGAGGATGGTTCGCAGTGCGCTGGCGAAGGCCGGCCCGCTGACCACCCGCTCGAGCGTCTCCTGGACGGCCGGCGAGCCGACGACGGCGTCGACCGCGCTGGTCATCGCCGGACTGGCCACCACCCGCTCGATCGAGTCCTGGACGGCCCTCGATGCCATCACCGTCTCCACGGCGCCCTCGGTGGCGCGAATGGTCACCTCGGCCCCGGTACGGGCAGCGGCGCCGACGGCGCCGGCCACGGCACCGGTGATCGCACCGAAGAGGCCACCCGAGGGGCCGGCCGCTTCCGCCTCGATCACGATGATCTCTGCGCTTGCTTCCACGGGGCGGGAGGCTACCGCCCCCATTCGGCCGCCGCCGTCGAGCCCGGCGGTGCTCTCTCTCAGCCGCCGGCCAGGGCGCCGAAGTAGACCTGCCAGGCCAGGACGCTCTTGGCGATCAGGCTCAGCCAGAGGTAGGCCTTCTCGGCGAAGACCGGGTCGGCCCAGCGCCCGACGGCCTGGTACTGCAGCCACATGTTGAGGGCGAAGAGGTTGAAGAGGACGAAGAGCGTCCCGAAGATCACGTAGACGAAGACCGGCACTCCGTCTGAGTTGTCGGCCGCGGTCGAGGAGAGGATCAGCTGCAGCGCGATCGCGATCCAGGGCACAGCCCCGATCACGCACCCGTAGACGAACGGGCGCCACTGGACCCTCGTCCGGTCGACGTTCGTGTACTCCATCACGAGGCCGAAGAGGATCATCGCGGCGTTGGCGCCGAAGATCGCCACCAGCGCGGTCAGCTCGCTGATGCCGGAGAGCATCGCGATCAGAACCACCATGATCGAGGCGCTGATCGAGTACTCCCACCAGCGCGCCGGGTTGATTCCGCGGCGCACGTTTCGCAGGTACCAGTCGCGCACCCCGGGGAGGGAGACCCCGAGGTGGTCGATCGCGGCCAGCAGCAGGAAGAGGCCGACCGCGAGGTCGATCCTCATCGTGAAGAGTTCGGTCATGCCGGGCGGCTCGGGACCCCCCGGCGGGCCGGTCATGTAGTTCAGGTTGACCGGCAGGCGCGCCGGGCCGGCGATCGCCACGATCACGATCGCCTGCGCGAGGTGGACGAGCCCGACGATTACGTTCAGGCGCAGCAGCGAGCGGTCTTCCCGGCGGACGCCCGATGGCGTGCCCTGAATCGCAGCTTCCACGCCCCCGATGGTAGGCGGAAGGGGGGACGCGGAGCGGAGAGGGCGGGATTCGAACCCGCGAACGAGGTTTCCCCCGTTACTCGCTTAGCAGGCGAGTGCCTTCAGCCGCTCGGCCACCTCTCCGGGATGGCGGAGTGTAACCCGGGCGGCAAGGTCGCCGAACACGGTGCGTCACAATCGAAACCCTGGGCGGTCTCCCGTGTAGACACCTATGCTGACTACCTACGTGCATCCCGTGAAAGCCCGCAGACAGAGCCGTGTTTCCCGGCGCCTGATGGCGTATTTCGGCCTTTTCGCCGCGGCTGCGGGCGCGGCGCTGCTTGCCGCTCCGGCCTCGCAGGCCGCCGGTGAGCCCGACTACATCGTTCTTTACAAGCCCGGTACCAACGTCAGCGCCGAGGTACGCAGCGAGGAGAGGCGCGGCAACGAGGTGGAGGACGTCTTCCGCAGCGCCGTGAAGGGGATCGTCGCCCCGCTCGACAGATCCGACGTCGCCCGGCTGCGCCGCGACGCCGATGTGCTCCTGGTCGAGCGCGACGGCCCTGTCCGTGCCTTCGCCGCCGGTCCGCGCGACCAGAGCCCTGCCACCTGGGGCCTCGACCGGATCGACCAGCGCGCCCTGCCGCTCAACAACCGGATCACCACCGACCAGAACGGTTTCGGCGTCAAGGCCTACATCATCGACACCGGCATCCGGGCCGACCACTCCGAGTTCACCGGCCGCATGGTGTCGGGCTTCGACGCCATCGGTGACGGCCAGGGCACCAACGACTGCAACGGCCACGGGACCCACGTGGCCGGCACCGTCGGTGGCTCGACCTACGGCGTCGCCCCGCAGACGACCCTCGTCCCGGTGCGCGTCCTGAGCTGCTCGGGCTCGGGCAGCTTCTCGGGCGTCATCGCCGGCATCGACTGGGTCACCGCCAACCACTCGGCCGGCGAGCCGGCCGTGGCCAACATGAGCCTCGGTGGCGGCTACTCAGCCTCCATCAACACCGCGGTGGCCAACGCGAGCAACGACGGCGTAACGATGGTCGTCGCGGCCGGTAACTCGAACGCCGATGCCTGCAACTACTCGCCGGCCTCGGCTCCGAGCGCGATCACCGTCGGCTCGACCGTGTCCAACGACGGGCGCTCCTCCTTCTCCAACTACGGAACCTGCCTCGACATCTTCGCCCCGGGCTCGGGCATCACCTCGGCCTGGCACACCTCGATTTCGGCGACCAACACGATCTCCGGTACCTCGATGGCGTCGCCGCACGTAGCCGGCGCTGCCGCGCTGGTGCTCTCCCGTGACGCGACGGCCAATCCCGGCCAGGTCACCGGAGCCCTCAACAACGCCGCGACCACCAATGTCGTGACCAGCCCCGGCACCGGCTCGCCCAACCGCCTCCTGTTCACCGGCGCGGCGACCATCCCGAACCCCAGCGACCCCGCGCCGACGCCCGATCCGACGCCGGCACCCCCACCCGCGCCGGCTCCGACCCCGCCGGCCAACGACAACTTCGCCTCGGCACCGACGCTCTCCTCGCTCTCGGCGGTCACGGGCTCAACCATCAACGCCACCCGCGAGGCCGGAGAGCCGGCGCACGTGGGCGCGGCGTACGGCAGCTCGAAGTCGATCTGGTACCGCTGGACCGCGGCCGAGTCGGGGACCGTCACCCTCTCGACCCAGGGCAGCGCCTACGACACGCTTCTCGCCGTCTACGTCGGTGACACCATCTCCGGGCTCTCCGCGAAGGCCGCAAACGACGATTCGGGCGGAGGTCTCTGGAGCCAGGTGAGCTTCCAGGCTTCGGCCGGCACCACCTACCGGATCGCCGTCGACGGCTGGAACGGAGCCTCGGGCAGCACGAACCTCTCGGGCGCGTTCGTCGCCGACCCGCCGCCGGCCCCGGCGCCCGACCCGACCCCCACGCCGGACCCGACCCCGACCCCGACACCGACGCCGGACCCGACCCCGACGCCGGACCCGACCCCCACGCCTGAGCCCGACCCGACTCCCGAGCCCGTCCCGCAGCCGGTACCCGGGATCGTCGCACCCACCAGCTCGACGGTGAACGTCTCCCGCCGCACGGCCACCACCACGGTTACCTGCCAGCCGGTGACCGACGACGGCAACGACGCGCCGTGCGCCGCCTTCCTGCGCCTCGACACCACCCTGGGCGACTCGGTTCGCGGCATCCGTCTGGAAGTGGACGAGAGCGGGCAGGTCAGCTTCCGCCTCAGCTCGGCGATGGCCCGGCGGGTCAACCTGCGCGGCAGCGTTGCGGCCCGGATCGTCGTCTCCCAGGCGGCCGGCCGCGCGGTCTACCGCGTGAACCTCGTCAAGGCCTCCTCGGCTTCGCGCAGAGCCGCCCGCCGCTGAGCGCCCGCAGTTACACTTGCCTTCGCTGCGCCCGTAGCTCAGCTGGATAGAGCGTCGGTCTACGGAACCGAAGGTCAGAGGTTCGAATCCTCTCGGGCGCGCTGCACCGGGTTTTCCGGGCGGCGGCGCAGCCGGCCAGGAGCTGTCTTGGACCTGCGCTTGCGCCGATGTTGTGTTGTAGCTTCGGGCGATGAGGCTTGTGAGGGTGTTTGTGTTGTCGCTCATGTCGACCGCTCTGGTTGCCGGTTCGGGTGGTTCTGCGCTGGCGTCGATCGGCTCGGCCTCCTCCGCCGGGCCGGTCCGGGTCGAGGTCGATACACCGACCCCGCAGGCGGTTGAAGCCCTGGTGGAGGCCGGGCTCGACGTAGCCGCAGGCGACGTGCCCAAATCCGACGTGATCCTCTGGTCGAGGGAGGATCGGCTCACCCTGAGGAAGGCCGGCGCCCGGTGGCGGCCCCTCCCGGACCCGAGGCCCGTGGCCGGTGCCCAGGTCTCGACGCTCCCTTCAGGCAGGACGACATACCGGGTCTGGGAGGACTACGAGACCGAGATGCGGATGCTCGCCAGGCGCTACCCGTCCCTGGTCCGGCTCCGCTCGATGGGCGAGACACTCCTCGGCCAGCCGATGCTCGGCCTGGAGATCGCAAGAAACGTCTGGGCGAGCGACGGCAGGCCGGCCTTCGTCCAGTACGGGCTCCATCACGCCCGGGAGTGGCCTTCGGGCGAGTGGGGCATCGAGTACGCGATCGAGATGCTCAAGAAGCAGGGCCAATCCCGTTACGCCAGCCTGCTGCGAAATACCCGCCAGTTCATCTTCCCCGTGATCAACGTCGACGGCTTCCAGGCATCGCGGGGCGCCGGCCCCAGTCCGATCGGGGCGCCGGACTCGGCCAGCTCGCTGCTCGGGCCGGGGAGTAACGAGTACCGCCGGAAGAACTGCCGTCCGTTCCCCGGCGAGGCTCAACGACCCTGCAGTGAGCTCAATACGGAGGCCGGGGTCGACCTGAACCGCAACTACGGCTACTTCTTCGGCGCCACCGGAACCGAAGCGATCGCCTCGAGCGAGATCTACCGCGGGCCGGCCGGGTTCTCCGAGCCGGAGAGCGAGAACGTCCGCCTGTTCACCAGGCGGCTCCAGCCGACCGTCGTCCTCAGCCACCACACCTACTCGGAAGAGGGGCAATGGCTGCGACAGCCCTCCCTGGACCCGGCGATACCCCCCGGCGACATAACGCCCGACGAGGCCGAGTTCACGGCCCTCGGGGACTCGATGGCGACAGCCACCGGATGGGCCTCGCTGCCTGCCTTCCAGCTCTACCCCACAGCCGGTGCGACCGATGACTGGAACTACCACGCCCAGGGAGCTCTCGCCTTCACCAGCGAGGGCCGCGGACCCGACTTCCACTCCTTCTTCGACCAGGTGGTCCGGAACGAGTGGCCGGGCATGAAGGAGGCGATCCTCCGCGCGGCCGAGGCGTCGGTCCGGGAGGGCTCACGGATAAGGGGCGAGGCTCCGCCTGGCTCGAAGCTGCGGATCGAAAAGAGGTTCTCGATCCCCGTCTGTCAGGGGTTCACCGAGACAGACCAGTGCATCTCCCCCACACCGACGATCCCCGAACGCCTCTCGAGCGAGATGGCCGTGCCGGCCTCGGGCGAGTTCTCATGGCGGGTCAACCCGTCCTCGCGGCCGCTGGCCCCCGGGGAGACCTGGCGTCTTACCTGCAAGGCTCCGGGCGGAGATCCGGTGAGCCGCGAAGTCGCCGTCGGGAGGGGTCGATCGGTGGCCGTGGGACTCGCCAACTGCCGCCCCGGACCGGCCGGGCGACCGGTGGCCAGGTTTCGTCTGATCGAGCGGGCCATCGCGGGCCGGAGGGCCGTCCTGGTCTCCCGGAGCACCGACCCCGACACCCTCATCGTCTCGAACCGGTGGGACCTCGACGGGGATGGCGCATTTGACGACGCCTACGGTCGGGTGGCCGCGCCTACCTGGCGGCGCCCGGGGCTCAGGACCGTGGGCCTGAGGTCGGTCGACCTGAACGGCAGGGTCGCGGTGACCCGCCGGCAGGTCCGGGTGGCGCCAAGGCCCTCCGGCCGGCCGTCACTTTCCCTTCGAATCAGCTCTTCGATGGGCGGCACGAACGTCGTCTTCCGCGCCGCCGGGCCGCTCGGCACCTACAGCTGGGACCTTGACGGCGACGGCGCCTTCGACGACGGACGCGGCAGCGAAATATCCCGCTCGTATCGCTTCGCAGGCACCTACCGGATCCAGGTCCGGCTGAGAGATCCCTTTGGCCGGATCGCTACCCGTCGGTCCTCGCTGACGATCGCTCAACTGTCCGATCCCGGGGCCGGGACAACCACGCCCCCGGCAGGCTCCGGCCGGTGACCCTCGAGTTCAACGGGTGACAGGTCCCGCAGCTCCGCTGCGCAGAGCGTCGGTCTACGGAACCGAAGGTCAGAGGTTCGAATCCTCCCGGGCGCGTCGTGGCATGCTGTGCGCATGACCACCGCGCAGTCCACCGGCACCCTCCTCTCCCGCAGGGACGTCCAGTTCCTTCTCTACGACTGGCTGGGGGCCGACGAGCTCGCCGGCCGCGAGCGCTTCGAGGGGCAGTCGCGGGAGCTCTACGACGACGTCCTTGGCCTGGCCGAGCAGGTCGCCACCGAGCAGTTCGCTCCCCACTACCGCACGGCCGACGCGCAGGAGCCCTACATAGGTGATGACGGGAAGGTCGTCCTGCCGCCCGAGGTCGAGCCGGCGCTCAAGACGCTGGGGGAGACCGGGCTTATCGGGGCCGGGATGAGCGAGGAGGTCGGCGGCATGCAGCTGCCGGCTGTCATCACCACCGCCGCCTTCTCCTGGCTCTACGCCGCCAACGTCCCTACCGCCGGCTACTCGCTCCTGGCTGCGGCGGCCGCCAACCTCCTGCTCGCCTGGGGCTCCGAGGAGCAGAAGGAGACCTGGGTCAAGCCGATCGTCGAGGGCCGCTTCTTCGGGACGATGTGCCTATCCGAGACCCAGGCGGGCAGCTCCCTGGCCGATATCACCACCCGCGCCGAGCCGCAGGAGGACGGCACCTACCGGATCTTCGGCACCAAGATGTGGATCAGCGGCGGCGACCACGAGATGGGCGAGAACATCGTCCACCTCGTCCTGGCCAAGGTCCCGGGCGGCCCTCCGGGCGTGAAGGGCATCAGCCTCTTCATCGTGCCCCGGTTCCTCCTCGACGAGGACGGAAGCCCCGCCGAGCGCAACGACGTGGTCCTGGCCGGCGTAAACCACAAGATGGGATCCCGCGGCACCGTCAACACCGTGCTGGGCTTCGGCGAGGGTGAGTTCACTCCCGGCGGCGAGGCGGGCGCCGTTGGCTACCTCGTAGGCGAGGAGCATCGCGGCCTCATCTACATGTTCCACATGATGAACGAGGCCCGGATCGGCGTCGGCCTGGCGGCATCCACCCTCGGCTACACCGCCTACCTCAAGTCGGTCCAGTACGCCGCCGAGCGCCCGCAGGGCCGGACGATCACCGGCGACCGCAGCGGCCCGCAGGTGCCGATCATCGAGCACGCCGACGTGCGCCGGATGCTCCTGGCCCAGAAGGCCTACGCGGAAGGCGGGCTCGCGCTCGGCCTTTACTGCTCGCGACTGGTCGACGAGCAGGAGAGCGCGCCCGACGAGCAGGCCCGCGAGCAGGCCGGGACGCTGCTGGAGATCCTCACCCCGATCGCCAAGAGCTGGCCCTCGCAGTGGTGCGTGGAGGGCAACTCGCTCGCAATCCAGGTCCACGGCGGCTACGGCTACGCCCGCGAATACGACGTCGAGCAGCACTATCGCGACAACCGCCTAAACGCGATCCACGAGGGGACTCACGGCATCCAGGGAATGGACCTCCTGGGCCGCAAGGTGACGATGGAAGGGGGAGCGGCACTGGCCCTCCTGGCCGAGCGGATGAACGAGACGATCGCCCAGGCCCGCGCCGCGGGCGGCGAGGCGGCCGGGTTCGGCGACGCGCTCGAGGTGAGCCTCGCCCGACTGGTCGAGGTGACCGGGACGATCTGGGGCCAGGGCGACATCGAGCTGGCGCTGGCCAACGCGAGCATCTACCTCGAGGCCGCCGGCCACGTCGTGATGGCGTGGATCTGGCTCCAGCAGTACCTGGTCGCCGCCGGTGACGACGACTTCTGCGAGGGCAAGCGGCAGGCCGCGCGTTACTTCTTCCGCTGGGAGCTGCCGAAGACAGACCCCCAGTTCGACCTGCTCGCGTCGCTCGACCGCACGACGCTGGACATGGAGCAGGCCTGGTTCTGAGCCGGGTCAGCGACTTCGCGGACGGATCGGCCGACCAGCGCGAGCGGCTCGGCGGGAAGGGGGCGGGCCTGGCCGAGATGACGCGCGTGCTCGGGGCAGATCTCGTGCCTCCCGGCTTCACGATCACCACCGACGCCTGCAACGAGTACATGGCCTCCGGCGGCCGGATGCCGGAGGGGCTCGAGGAGGAGGTTGCCGCGGCGATGGTGCGCCTTGAGGAGACGGCCGGCAAGCGGTTTGGCGACCCGGCCGACCCGCTGCTGGTGAGCGTGCGCTCCGGCGCCCGGGAGTCGATGCCCGGGATGATGGACACCGTCCTGAACCTGGGTCTCAACGACGAAAGTGTTGCCGGCCTGGCCGAGAGGACCGGCGACGAGCGCTTCGCGTGGGATTGCTACCGGCGGCTGGTCCAGATGTACGGGAACGTCGTGTTGGGAGTGCCGGGGGAGGAGTTCGAGCGGCTGCTCGACGAGGCCCGCGCAGACGCCGGCGTCCGGAGCGACTCCGAACTCGACGCCTTGCAGCTGCGGGATCTCGTCGGCCGGTTTCGCGGGCTCTACGACTTTCCCCAGGCCCCCGGCGAGCAGCTCGCGGGTGCGGTCCGCGCCGTCTTCGATTCCTGGCAGGGGGACCGCGCCGTCGCATACCGGCGCATCAACGGGATCCCCGACGACTGGGGTACCGCGGTCAACGTCCAGAGGATGGTCTTTGGCAATCGCGGCAGCGACTCGGCGTCAGGCGTGGCCTTCAGCCGCGACGAGGTAACGGGGGAGCCGCACCCCTCGGGCGACTTCCTCGTCAATGCCCAGGGCGAAGACGTGGTCAGCGGGGCCCGCACCCCCCTCCACCTCGAAGGGCTGGAGGCACAGATGCCGGAGGTCTACGGGCAGCTGCTCTCAGCCCTTCAGACGCTGGAGCGCCATTACGGCGACATGCAGGACACCGAGTTCACCGTCGAGGACGGCCGCCTCTACATGCTCCAGACCCGAAGCGCCAAGCGCCCGGCCCAGGCAGCGGTCCGCTTCGCGGTCGACGCCGTCGAGGAGGGCCTGCTCGACCGCCGCCAGGCGCTGGCCACGATCGACGCCGCGAGCCTGGAGGCCCTTCTGCACCCAACCTTCGACCCTGCCTTTGACTACTCGGTGGTCACTACCGGCGTGGCGGCCTCGCCGGGAGCGGCCTCGGGCGAAGTGGTGCTCAGCGCTCCCGCTGCCATAGCCGCCGGCGAGGAGGGTCGCGACGTGATCCTCGTGCGCCGCTTCACCGAGGCCGACGATGTCGCCGGCTTCCATGCCGCGACGGGGATCCTCACCAGCGAGGGCGGCAAGGCCTCCCATGCCGCGCTGGTGGCCAGGGGCATGGGCCGTCCGGCGGTGACCGGGGCGGCGGCGGTGGAGGTGGACGAAGATGCCGGAGAGGTGCGCATCGGCGGACTGGTCCTGCGTTCAGGAGACCGGGTCGCCATCAACGGCACGACCGGCGAGGTGACCACCGACGAGGTTCCGCTCGTCGAACCGGAGGTGGGAAGCGACTTCGAGACGGTGCTGGGCTGGTGCTCGGATATCCAGCGGATGGAGGTCCGTGCCAACGCCGACAGCGGCGAGGAGGCACGGGTCGCCCGGGAGCTCGGAGCCGTCGGGATCGGCCTCTGCCGGACCGAGCACATGTTCCTGGGCGAGCGCCAGCCGCTGATGGCCGATGTCATCCTCGCCCACGGAATCGACGAGCGCGAGCAGCGCCTGGAGGCGCTGCGTGAGCTGCAGGAGTCTGACTTCGCAGAGATCTTCGAGGCGATGGACGGGCTGCCGGTGACGATCCGGCTGCTCGACCCTCCGCTCCACGAGTTCCTCCCGCGTCCGGAGACGCTCGAGGAGGGCGAGCTGCGCGACCGGGTGACCGCGCTGCAGGAGGTAAACCCGATGCTCGGCATGCGTGGAGTTCGGCTCGGGATCCTCTTTCCCGAGATCTACCGGATGCAGGCCCGTGCGATCTTCACCGCCGCCGTCAGGGTGCGTGAGAAGAGCGGGACGCTTCCGCGGGTGGAGGTGATGGTCCCGCTGATCGACTACGAGAAGGAACTCGAGATCGCCCGCGGGATCATCGAGGAGGCCGGCGCGGAGTTTGGCCTCCGGGACGGAGTGGATTACCACGTCGGAACGATGATCGAGCTGCCCCGGGCCTGCCTGCTGGCCGGCCACATCGCCGAGCACGCCGACTTTTTCAGCTTCGGCACCAACGATCTCACCCAGACCGCGCTCGGCTTCAGCCGCGACGACATCGAGGCGCGGATCCTCTCCGGCTACATCTCCTCCGGGGTCCTCGACCGCTCGCCGTTCGAGACGATCGACGGCCCCGGCGTCGGGGAGCTGATCGCGATCGCCGCCGAGCGCGGCCGGGCGGCGAACCCCGCCCTTCACCTGGGGGCCTGCGGCGAGCAGGCCGGTGAGCCGGACTCGATTGCCTTCTTCGAGGGCGTCGGGCTCGACTACGTCTCCTGCTCGCCCTACCGGGTGCCGGTGGCGAAGGTCGCCGCCGCCCAGGCGGCAATCGCCGCCGATTAGGATTGCCCGGTGGGCGAAGAGCGGGTCGAGACCGGTGTCGTCGTGGTGGGGGCAGGCATTGCCGGGCTGACCGCGGCCTGGGAGCTGGCCGAATCCGGCATTGAAGTCTGCGTGCTCGAGGCGCGCGACCGGGTGGGCGGGCGTACCTGGAACACCGAGATTGGTGGCCAGGCCAACGAGCTCGGCGGCCAGTGGGTGGGTCCCTACCAGGAGGCTGTGCTCGAGACGCTGGAGATGCTGGGGCTGGAAACCTTCCCCTGCTTTCGGGAGGGCAGCCACGTCTACATCGACCCGGAAGGGGAGGCCCACCGGTACGAGGGCGAGGAGTTCCCGTTCCCGCCCGAGACCGCCGCCGCCTACGGCGAGGCGCTCGCCCGCCTCGACGAGCTCGCCGCGCAGATGGACCCGGAGGCACCCTGGGAGCATCCCGACGCCGGGTCGCTCGACTCCATCACCTTCGAGAGCTGGCTGGCCGCCGAGGTCTCCGACGAGATGGCCCGCGACATGCTTCGCTCGATGCTCGCCGGCGGTTTTATCGCCAAGCCGGCGCAGAGCTTCTCCCTCCTTCAGGGCCTCTGGATGATCGCCGGGGCCGGCGGCACCTACGAGCTTTTCGAGCCCGAGCAATGCCTGGCCAGCCGTATTGTCGGCGGCTCGCAGATGATCGCGATCGGCCTGGCCGAGCACCTGGGCGACCGGGTGCGGCTGGGCTCGCCGGTCTCCTCGGTCTCATGGTCGGACGGCGGGGTGGTGGCCGAGGCGCCGGGGGTCACGGTCAGCGCCCGCGCGGCGATCGTCGCGGTCCCACCGAACATGACCAACGCGATCCGCTTCGAGCCCGCACTGCCAGGCTGGCGCCAGCGGCTGGCCCAGGACCTCTCACAGGGCTCGATCATCAAGATCCTCGCCGTCTACGACGAGCCGTTCTGGCGACGCGACGGGCTCTCCGGCCAGGGCTTCGGCCCGTATCAGCTGGTCCGTGAGCTCTACGACAACTCCCCGCCGTCGGGCCGGCCCGGGGTGCTGGTGACCTTCCTCGCCGGGGAAGCCGCCGAGGTGGGGGCCCGGATGGACCCGGTCGACCGCCGCACCGCCGTCCTCGAAGGGATGGCCCGCTACCTGGGGGGAGAGGCGCTCAACCCGGTCGATTACATCGAGGTCGACTGGTCCGAGGAGGAGTGGACCCGGGGCGCATACGGCACCAGCTATGGAACCGGCGGGCTGACCCGCTTCCGCGACGACCTGCGCCGGCCCGTTGGGCCGATCGAGTGGGCCTGCTCCGACATAGCCGGAGCCGGGCACATTCACATGGAGGGCGCGATCCGCATGGGGCGCCGCGCCGCCAAGGCCTGCCTCGAGCGCCGGAGCTGAGCGGCCGCCCGCACCCGACCCTGCCCGCCGTCCGGGAGGCCCTGCCACAATCGGGGGGTGGACCGCTCCGAGCTGGACAGGCGCCGCGCCGAGAGCCGCGCCCGCACCCGGCGAAACCGGCTGGTCGTCCTCTTCTCGCTGGCGGCGGTCGCCGTCGCCGTTGCCGTGGTGGTGATCGTCTCCGGCCCCGGCTCAGGCTCAGGCAACAAGGCCCAGGCCGGCCCCGACGCCTACCGGACGGTCCCGGAGAAGGCCGCTTCGAAGCCCGTGGCAGAACCGGCCGAGCCGGAGCCGCAGGGGCCGCCCCCCCAGCAGATCAAGCCGGCGGTTCCCGGCAAGGGCAAGGTCATCACCGAGGGCCCCTCGAGCGCCGGGCGCAAGGTCGCGCTGACCATCGACGACGGCACGTGCGCGAAGTGCGTCGACCGCATTCTCGACGTGCTCGAGCAGACCGGCGGCAAGGCGACGATCTTCCCCAACGGGGTTTACGCCTCCAGCTGGGAGCCCCAGGCGCAGCGAATCCGCAAGCTCGTCGCCAGCCGCCAGCTGACCCTCGGCAACCACACCTACAGCCACCAGGTCTCGACCCAGGTCGGCCCGGAGGCCTTCGGTGCCGACCTCCAGCGCAACGAGGACTGGATCCAGGAGACCTTCAAGCTCACCGGGCGCCCGTGGTTCCGCCCACCGTACGGCGACCGCGACGCCTCGATCGACGCCGCCGCCGGCCAGCGCGGCTACCGCAAGGTGATCATGTGGTCGGGAACGGTCGCCGACTCCGACCCGCGCAGCGAGGCCTACATTCTCAACGCGATCGACTACTGGGCAAAGCCGGGGGCGATCATCCTGATGCACGCCAACTACCCGGCGACCGGGAAGGCGCTGCCGAAGATCTTTCGAATGCTGGAGAAGCGCCGGCTCGAGCCGGTCACCCTGGCCGAGTTGCTCGGCAGCTCCTGATCAGGCGGCGAGCACTTCGCGCAGCTCCGCGGCCGCGGCGTCGGTGCGCCGGCCCTGCCGCAGCCAGCTGACCACCCCGTCGCGGTCGCAGAGCACGACCGCGATCTGGGAGCGGTCGGGGAGCCCCAGCGCGTCGGAGACGCGGGAGACGTCGCCGTAGACGGTCAGCGTGCGGGCCAGCACCTCCGGGTCGCGGATGGCGGCCGCCATCCCGCCGTCGATGAAGCCGCGGGCCGGCGACCACCGGCGCGAGATGACCGGGATCTCGTAGCTGCGCAGAGCCGGGTCGGCTGCCTCGGCGGCGGCGAAGTCCTCCAGCCAGCTGTCGACGTCGCCTTGGTGGTTGCGCCGGAAGGCGACGGCGAGGAGATTGCGATCGCCGCCCAGCTCGGAGGGGAGCATCAGGCGCCGGCCGTCCAGGGACCGGGCTTCGACTGCGGGGAAGTTGCGGACGATCGTGCCCACGCCCCAGAGGCTAGGGGTGAATTGCCGCCGGGCGACGCGTACGATCCGCGCAATGAGTGAGGTTCTTCACGGAACGCCCGCCGCCGACGGGCTGAGGATGCCCGGGGAGTTCGAGCCCCATGAGGCGACCTGGATGCTCTGGCCGGTGCGGCCCGACAACTGGCGCGACGACGCCGGCCCGGCCCAGGAGGCCTTCGCCCGGGTTGCCGAGGCGATCGTTGCGGCCGAGCCGGTGAGGATGGGTGTGCCGGCGGGGGAGATGGAGCGGGCCGCCTCGATGCTGCCCGCCGCGGTGGAGCTCGTGGAGATGGAGAGCGACGACGCCTGGATGCGCGACGTGGGGCCGACGGTCGTCACCGCCGAAGGCACCCGGCGCGGCGTCGACTGGGAGTTCAACGCCTGGGGAGGGGAGACCGGCGGCCTCTACTCGAGCTGGGAGAAGGACGAGGACGTGGCCCGGCAGGTGCTGGAGTTTGAGGGGATGGGACGCTACTGCGCCCCGCTGGTCCTCGAGGGAGGCTCTATCCACGTCGACGGCGAGGGGACCTGCCTGACCACCGAGGAGTGCCTGCTCAACCCCAACCGCAACCCCAAGCTCGGCCGCGAGGAGATCGAGCGTCACCTGCGCGACTACCTGGGCGTGACGAAGGTGATCTGGCTCGGGCTGGGCGTCGTCGAGGACGAAACCGACGGCCACGTCGACGACGTGGCCTTCTTCGCCCGGCCGGGAGTCGTTGGGCTGCAGTGGTGCGAGGACGAGTCGGACCCGCAGCACGCAAGATCGGTGGACGCGCTCGAGCGGCTCCGGGCGGCACGCGACGCGAAGGGCCGCGAGCTGGAGATCGTCCTGCTCCCGAACCCGGGACCGCTGTACATGACCGGGGAGGAGGCAGGCGGGATCGAGCAGGCACCCGGCACGCTGCCGCGCCTGGCCGGGGAGCGGCTCGCCGCCAGCTACGCCAACTGCTACCTGGCCAACGGGCGCGTGATCGCGCCCCGGCTCGACGAGCGCACCGACGACGAGGCCTTCGCGGCGCTCGAAGCGATCTTCCCCGAGCGCGAGGTCGTGCCGGTGCCCGGCCGGGAGATCCTCCTCGGCGGCGGGAACGTGCACTGCATAACCCAGCAGGTTCCGGCCGGCTGAGGCCGTTCGGGGTGCCCCGGTGCTGCGGTGCCGGCCGAGCCCGCCTGCTGCCACAATGCCCCGCGGAGGGGTGGCAGAGTGGTCGAATGCACCGGTCTTGAAAACCGGCGTCCGGTAACCCCGGACCGCGGGTTCGAATCCCGCCCCCTCCGTCAGGCCGGCCGGAAGCGGATCGTCTCGCCCGGCCGGGCCTGGGCGACCTTCGGGAGGTCTTCCCCGACGACAACGGCGATGACCGGGTAGCCGCCGGTCGTCGGGTGGTCGGCGAGCAGGACCATCGGCAGTCCCGAGTTGCGCACCTGTATCGCCCCCTCGACCATTCCCTCCGAGCGCAGTTCGCCTTCGCGCTCACGGGGGATTGGCGTCCCGTCGAGCCGGGTGCCCGAGCGGTTCGACTCGGGGGAGACCGTCCAGGGCTCGCCGGCCAGCAGCTCGAGGGCCCGGGGGCCGAACCAGTCGGCCCGCGGGCCGGGCGTGACCCGCACGACGGCACCGCTCCCCGGCGGCGCCACCGGTGCCAAGGAGATCGCCGGCCGCGGCCCCGCCGGCTCGCCGATCGCCAGCCGGTCACCCCCGGCCAGCGGCTCGGGGCCGAGTGCGCTGAGCGTGTCTCGCGAGCGGCTGCCCAGGACCGCCTCGGCCTCGATCCCGCCGCGCACGGCGATGTAGGGCCTCAGGCCTGCCGTTGCCGTGCCCACTTCGAGCACCGCGCCCGGCGGGAGGTCGATCGCCGCGTTCGCCTCGAATTCCTCGCCGTCGACGGTCACCGGCGCCCCGGCGCCCGTGACGGCCACGACCGCGGCCTGCTCAAACCGCAGCGCCGGCCCGGCCAGGGTGCACTCGAGGCCGGCAGCTCCCTCGTCGTTGCCGACCAGCCGATTGGCGAGCTTCAGCGACTCGCGGTCGACCGCGCCGGCCCGCGGCACGCCGAGGTGGGCGTGGCCGGGGCGCCCGAGGTCCTGGACCGTCGTCAGCGGCCCCGGCCGGACCACCTCCACCTGGGCGCTCATGCCGGCACCAGCCGCACCGCGGCGCCGGCGACCAGCAGGGCCGGGCGCTCCTGCGAAGGGTCGAAGAGGCGCGCCTCACAGCTCCCCACCAGGTTCCAGCCGCCGGGCGACTGGCGCGGGTAGACGGCCGAGTAGGGACCGGCGATGGCCAGCGCCCCGGCCGGTACCCGGGTGCGCGGCTCGTCGCGCCGGGGCGGGGTAAGCGCCGGGTCGCCGCCGGTGAGGTAGGCGAACCCCGGAGAGAAGCCCAGGAAGGCGACCCGGTAGTCGGCGGCGCTGTGGCGCTCGACGAACTCCCCGACGCTCACCTCGCAGGCGTCGGCCACCTCCCCGAGGTCGGGGCCGTCGTAGGCGACCGGGAGCTCGACCATGGCGCCGGCCGGGGCGCCGTACCCCTCCCCGGCCCGGCCGACGAGCCTCTCGACCGTGGCCACCGGAGGCGCCTCCTCCCGCCAGACCAGGAGCAGCGTCCGGTCGCCCGGGACGATCTCCTCGAGCGTGGAGCCCCGGAGTGGCTCCAGCGCTGCCGCCAGCGCGTGGACGGCGGCGTTGTCCCCCAGCTCCACGAGCGCGCCACGCTCGCCGGCCGGCCTTACTTCCACGGCGCTCACGCGAAGGGTCCCACGGCCAGGCCCTCGCCCTCGAGCGCGGCGCGCACCGCCCGCGCGAGCTCGACGGCGTCGGGCGTGTCGCCATGGACGCAGATCGACTCGGCGGTGACCGGCACCTCCTCGCCGTCGGCGCTGACCACGCGTCCCTCCCTCGCGAGGAGGAGCGCCTGCTCGATCGCGGCGCCGGCGTCGAGCACGCTGCCGTGCTCCTCTCGGGGAACCAGGCGCCCGTTGCGGTCGTAGGCGCGGTCGGCGAAGCCCTCCGAGGCGGCGGCCAGCCCGAGCTCCCGGGCCTCGGTGGCGAGCATCGAGCCGGGCTGGGTGAGGATGGCCAGCGACGGGTCTACCGAGGCGACCAGTGCGGCGAGCGCTGCGGCCAGCTCGCGGTCGGTGGCGGTCCGGTGATAGAGCGCGCCGTGCGGCTTGACGTGGGTCACCGCCGCGCCCTCGGTGGCGGCCACCGACTCGAGGGCGGCGAGCTGGGCGCCGACCTGGTCGACCACCTGCTCTACCGGCAGGTCGAGCTCGATGCGGCCGAAGCCCGCGGAGTCCTCGTAGCCGGGGTGGGCGCCGACGCGGACCCCCAGCTCGGCCGCCCGGGCGCAGGCCCGCCGCA
>JAUMBN010000063.1:0-10640 GCA_032119675.1 Solirubrobacteraceae bacterium
CGTCCTGGTCGAGCACCTTTGCCTCTACGCCGGGCAGCGGGAGGGTGGCCGAGCCGGGCTTGGCCGCGGTCACGGCGGGCAGAGGGCTGATCATGATCGAGCCGGTCTCGGTCTGCCACCAGGTGTCGACGATCGGGCAGCGCCCCTGGCCGATCACCTCCCAGTACCAGAGCCAGGCCTTCGGGTTGATCGGCTCCCCGACCGACCCGAGCAGCCGCAGGGAGGAGAGGTCGAACTTCGCCGGGATGTCGGCTCCCCATTTCATGCAGGCCCTTATGGCCGTAGGCGCCGTGTAGAAGATCGTCGCCTTCGAGCGCTCGATCAGCTCCCACCAGATTCCCTTGTGCGGGTAGTCGGGGGCGCCCTCGTACATGACGCTGGTCGCGGCGTTGGCCAGGGGGCCGTAGACCATGTACGAGTGGCCGGTGATCCAGCCGACGTCGGCCGAGCAGAACCAGACGTCGCTCTCGGGCTTGAGGTCGAACACCTCCTTCTGGGTGAAGGCCACGCCGGTCAGGTAGCCGCCGGTCGTGTGGAGGATTCCCTTCGGCTTGGCGGTCGAGCCCGACGAGTAGAGGATGAAGAGAGGGTGCTCGGCCGGCAGCGGCTCGGCCGGGCACTCTGCGTCGGCCGCGGCGCAGGCCTCGTCGAGCCAGACGTCGCGGCCCTCGGTCATCGGGGTCTCGATCCCGGTGTGGCGCACGACGAAGATCGTCTCGAGGTCGTCGAGGTCGCCCATCACCTCGTCGACGTCGGCCTTGACCGGGGCGGTCTTCCCCTTGCGCCGGGCGCCGTCGGGGACGAAGAGCGCCCGGGCGTGGGAGAACTCCATCCGCTCACGTACCGAGTCGGGGGAGAAGCCCCCGAAGACGACGTTGTGGGGAGCGCCGATCCGGGCGCAGGCCAGCATCGCCACCACTACCTCGGGGATCATCGGCAGGTAGATGCCGACCACGTCGCCGGCCTTGATTCCCCTCGCCTTGAGGGCGTTGGCCGTCCGCTTGACGTCGGCAAGCAGTTCGGCGTAGGTGACCTCGCGCTCTTCGCCCTCCTCGCCGTACCAGTAGTAGGCGACCCGGTCTCCCAGGCCCGCTTCGACGTGCCGGTCCAGGCAGTTGTGCGAGGCATTCAGCTCGCCGTCCTCGAACCACTTGTAGAAGGGAGGGTTCGAGGCATCCAGGCCGGTGGTGAAGTCAGTGAACCAGTCGAGCTCGCGGGCGCGCTCACACCACCATGCATCCGGGTCGGCCTGCGCTTCGGCGTAGATGTCGGGGGAGTTGATCTGCGCGGCGGCCACGAAGTCGGCCGGCGGCTCGAAGAGCTCCTGGCCCAGCAGTTCTTCCAGCCGCGTCTCCAGCTGGCTTGAGTTGTTTTCGGCTTCACCCATCGGTACCTCCGGTCTGCCTCCCTTGAAGAGCGCGATCGTATACCCGGCAGGGCGTTGGGCCTATCGCCGCCCGGCTCGCGCCTGCGAGGATTGACCTCATGGCAAACCGGCTGGCCCGCGAGACTTCGCCCTACCTCCTGCAGCACGCCGGGAACCCGGTCGACTGGTACCCGTGGGGTCCGGAAGCCCTCGAGCTCGCCCGCGAGGAGCAGAAGCCGATCCTCGTCTCCATCGGCTACTCCTCGTGCCACTGGTGCCACGTGATGGAGCACGAGTCCTTCGAGGACCCGGAGGTCGCCCGGTACATGAACGATCACTTCGTCTGCATCAAGGTCGATCGCGAGGAGCGCCCGGATGTCGACGCGATCTATATCGACGCGTGCACGGCGATGACCGGGCAGGCCGGCTGGCCGCTCAACGCCTTCCTGACCCCTGACCAGGTGCCTTTCTATGCGGGGACGTACTTCCCGCCGGCCGACCGGCCGGGGATGCCTTCCTGGCGCCGGGTAATGGAGGCGGTCGTCGACGCCTGGGATAACCGCCGCGATGAGATCGAGGCCGAGTCGGACCGCACGCGCGCCCAGCTCTCCGGCGCGGCGAGGCTCAAGGCCCCGGAGTCCGGGATCTCCGGCGGGGAGCTCGACGCGGCGGTCGATCGGCTCCGGGAGTCCTTCGATCCCGTCAACGGCGGCTTCGGCGGAGCGCCGAAGTTCCCGCCGGCCTCGCAGCTGGAGTTCCTGCTGGCCCGCGGCGAGAGCGCCATTCCCCGGCTGACCCTCGCCTCGATGGCCTCCGGCGGGATCTTCGACCAGGTGGGCGGCGGCTTTTCCCGCTACTCGGTCGACGCCCGCTGGGTCGTGCCCCACTTCGAGAAGATGCTCTACGACAACGCACTGCTGGCCCGGGCATACCTGCACGGCTGGCAGGCGCTTGGCGACGAGCGCTTTCTCGAGGTCTGCGAGATGACCCTCGACTGGGCCCTGCGCGAGATGCGCGGGCCGGAGGGGGGCTTCTACTCGGCCCTGGACGCCGACAGCGCCGGAGGCGAGGGCCTCTTCTACACCTGGACCCCGGAAGAGATGAAGGAGGCCCTGGGCGAGGAGATGGGCAGCGAGGCGATCTCCTGGTTCGGGGTTACGGAGGAGGGCAACTTCGAGGGCCGCAGCGTCCTCGTGCTCGCCGGCGACCCGGGGCCGGAGGAGCTGGCTGCCGTCCGCTCACGGCTGCTGGAGGCGCGCTCGGACCGCGAGCGTCCCGGCCTCGACGACAAGCGCCTTGCCGCCTGGAACGCGCTGATGGCCCGGGCGCTTGCCGAGGCCGGCGCGGCGCTGGGGCGCGCGGACTACATCGCGGCCGCGGCCGCCTGCGCGGATTTCGTCCTCGGGGAGATGGTCGAGCGGCCCGAGGAGGGCCCGCTTCGCCTCATGCGCACCTGGAAGGACGGGGAGGCGAAGCTGAACGGCTACCTGGAGGACTACGCCTTCCTCGTCGAGGCACTCGTCTCGCTGTACGAAGCGAGCTTCGACGCCCGGTGGCTCCAGGCGGCCCGGGAGGTCTCAGGCGCGATGGGCGAGAGGTTCTGGGACCCCGCCGGCGGCGGGTTCTTCTCCACCGCCTCCGACCACGAGGGGCTGATTACCCGTCGCAAGGAGATCGACGACAACCCGATCCCCTCGGGCAACTCGGCAGCCGTGCTCGGCCTGCTGCGCCTCTATGCCCTCACGGCCGAGCCGCGCTACCGGGAGCAGGCCGACCGCACCCTCGCGCTCCTGGGCCAGTTGGCGGTCCGCCACCCGCAGTCCTTCGGCTACGCGCTGCTCGGCCTGGACTGGCAGCTGGGAGCGGCGCGCGAGGTGGCGCTGGCCGGCGACGACGGCACGCTTGCCGAAGTCGTCCGCGGCGCCTACCGGCCCCGCCTGGTCCTCGCCGGCGGCGATCCGGACGGGGTGCCGCTGCTTGCCGGCCGGGAAGCGGTCGACGGTCGCCCTTCGGCTTACGTCTGCGAGAACTTCACCTGTGCCCGGCCGGTCGGGGAGCCCGCCGCGCTGGAAGCTCTGCTGGCTACTTGACGCGGAAGGCGCCGCGCATGAACGGGTGAACGCGGCAGAAGTAGGTGAAGGTGCCCTTCTTCGTGCCGGCCGGCATCGACCAGTCGGCGCGGTTGGCCGCGGCTGTGATGCCCACCGGGCCGAAGCCGAGCTCGCCGGAGTCGACCTGCTTGGCGTCGGCCAGCGGGTAGCTGATGCCCGAGCTCTTGTTGCAGGGCGCCTTACACGGGGTGACGGTGTGGAAGATCTCGCGCAGCGGGTCGCGGTTGACAAACTTCAGCTGCTTGCCCGGGCGCACGACCGGGGGGCGGCCCTTTCGGCCGGGGAGCGAAAGGTCGCCCTGCTGGTAGAGGAAGTCCTTGATGGAGACCGAGCGCAGCTTCGGGCCGTCCTTGAGCTTGCGGGGATCGGCGAGCCCGGGGTTGGGCCGGCCGCCGGTGTCGCGGTTCTCCTTGAGCTCGCCGTGGGTCAGGACCTCGGTCTGGTCGGGAGCGGTCTCAAACGGGTCGATGCCCCCGTCGGGGGTCGTAGTCACCATCGCCGGGGAGATCGCCATCGACTCGTACCAGGCCGCCCTGGTCGTGTCGTAGGTGCCCTGGACGCTCAGGATGTCGCCCCTCTTGAGCGCGATCCGCCACTTGTCGGTGGGGACGCCCATCGAGACGTTCCAGGAGGTGAACTTCGCGCGCCCGTAGTAGTAGGCGTTGGAGCGGAAGAGCTTTACGGTGCGGTCGCCGCGCGTCAGGAAGAGCTCGGTGTAGAGGCCTCCGGGGTGAAGGTGGCCGGCGGTGCCGACCAGGGTGCCGTCGCGTCTGATGACGACGCGGTTGCGTCCGGCCAGGGATGCGGAGGTGTCACGCGGGTAGGTGAGCTTGCCGGCGACGCCCTCGCCCTTCTTGACGTCGAATACCGGGTAGGCCATCCCGCCCATCGCGTCGACGAACTGGGTCTGGACCTCCTTCATGGAGGCGGCGGCCGGGGCCGAGTCAGGCAGGAAGTCGAGGTCCATCTCCACCCACACCTTCTCCGGGCTGGCCGTGAGGTTGTGGATCATGTGGTTGAGGAGCCAGCGCTGGTCGGTCGTGTACCGGTAGCCGTAGCCGGTGGGGGGAAGGATCGACGTCTTCTCCTCGCCGGCGGCGAAGGTGATGCGCCCGTCGGCGAGCCAGACTGCATGGTGCAGGTGGATCTCGTCTACCGGCGGGGCACTCCCGTCCATGCGCTTGAGGTTGGGGCGGAACCCGACGATCCAGCCGTTCTCCTGCGGCCGCTCGCCGGCCTTGTTGAGGTAGTCGTAGAGGTTGAGGTTCTGCCCAGGCTTGACGTTCAGCGCGAAGCGGTAGTTCTTCGTGACCGTCCCCTCGGGGAGCGCCGGCTTCTCGACCGGCGGGGGCGACTGCGCCGCGGCGAGCGCGGGCAGCGCGAACGAGGCTGCGCAGGCGGCAACCACGACCTTCGGAAAAACCCTCCCCATGCGACCCATTACGGTCAGTGTAACCCGCCGGCCCACCGGACGATGCGCTTTGGCGCGCCGGCGGCCGATCAGGGCGACGATGCCGGTTTGGCCGCAACCGACTCGATGACGTCTTCGCCGAGCCGAAGGCCTCCGAGCTCGTGGACGTCGCAGATCGTCCCGAGCCTCACGAGCGCTCTCGTCTCTTCGGCGAGGTCACCCTCACGAAGACGAAGGACGACCCGAAGATTTTCGCGCGCCGCTCTTGCCGCGACGGCGATCTCGACGTTGGCCAGCTCGTTGGAGGTAACTGCAGCGAGCGCCCGGGCGCGTCCGACCGAGACGCTCTTCAGCACGCCGCGGTCCTCCCCGTGCCCGATCACCACCGGGATCCCGTAGCCGCGGGCGAGCCGCACGTTCGGCGCGTCGGGGTCGACCTCGACGCCAACCACCGGCACCTTCATCTCCCGAAGCATGGTGCAGAGCCGCAGGCCGACCTGGCCGAGGCCGATGACGATCACGTGGTCGCGGCGGGGGATGGAAAGCCGCCCGAAGACGGTGGCCAGCCGCGGGTCGAGCAGCCGCTGCACGAGGCCCGCGGTGAACATCGCCGCGAAGGCGATGGTCAGGAGCATGCCGGCGGCCGAGAAGAGCTTCAGCCAGCCGGGTCCGGTTGACAGGGCGGGCTCGGCCGCAACCGTGGTCAGCGTCCGCGCCGCGCCGTAGATGGAGTCGATGGCACCCAGGCTGAGGACCGCCGCGAGGAGTACCGAGTCGATCACGAAGATCGCCAGCAGCCCAACGAGGCCGGCCAGGAGGATTCTCGCGCCCGCGTAGGTGGGGTTGACCGAGCCGGTCACCTGGTCAAAGGCCCTGACCGGCCACGCGGGCCGGCGTGCAGGCTCCCCGGCCAGGCAGGCGGCGGCCAGCGTTGGCGCGGCGATGTCGGCCAGCGACACGACCCGGCAGCCCGGGACCGACCGGCGCAGCTCGCCGGCGACCGTGCGGTCGAAGACGGTGACCACGAGGGGGATCCCCGGCCGGAAATGCTCGACGATCAACGCCAGGCGCAGGGCGACGACGTCGTCCCGGGCAACGACCGCCACCGCGTCCGGTCCCGGCTCCAGCTCGCGGCGTATAGCCCGGTCGCCGGGATCGCGAAGGACCGTGAGTTCAACCCCCCGGCTTCGCAGCGCCTCTCCGGTGGCGGCGCCGAGGGCTGTGCCGTCGGTCAGCAGGAGGGTCTTCACTGCCCGAACCTACCCGCCGGGAAGGCGGCGGGCATGGGAACGGCGCGCGGCCGTCATGCGGATGAGAGGACTCGAACCTCCACGGAGTCGCCTCCACACGGTCCTGAACCGTGCGCGTCTACCAATTCCGCCACATCCGCGCGGCCGGGCGGCGACAATAGCACCGGGCCGTTGCTAGCCTTGCCCGCGTCTGGCCGCCATCGTCTAGGGGACTAGGACGCCGCCCTCTCACGGCGGAAACAGGGGTTCGAATCCCCTTGGCGGTACTTCGCGTTGCGGTTTTCAGGCCGACAGATGTTCCAACCGTCCCGCGGGCCGTTTACAACCCGGTTCGCCATTCAGGAGTTGGCTTCGCCGGGACCGTCCGCCTTGAAACCGCTCCGCAGGCTCCGAAGCGCCTCGAGGGCTTCGGAGGGAATGATCCAGATCTTCGAAGCCTCGCCGTCGGCGATCTTGGGGAGCTGCTGCAGGTACTGGTAGGCGAGCAGTTCCGCGTCGGGCTTGCCCTCGTGGATCGCCTGGAAGACCTTGCCAATCGCCTCGGCTTCGCCTTCGGCCACGAGGCGTACCGCTTCCTTCTCGCCTTCCGCCTCCAGCACCGCGGCCTGCTTCTCGCCCTCTGCATTGAGGATCGCACCCTGACGGGTTCCTTCTGCCTGAAGGATCGCCGACTCCCGCTCGCCCTCCGCGATTAGGATGGTCGCCCGCTTGTCGCGCTCGGCGCGCATCTGCTTCTCCATCGCCTCCTGAATCGATGGGGGAGGGTCGATCGCCTTGATCTCGACCCTGTTGACCCGGATGCCCCACCTTCCGGTGGCTTCGTCGAGCACGCTCCTTAGCTGGCTGTTGACGTGCTCGCGGCTGGTGAGCGCCTGCTCAAGGTCCAGGCCGCCGACGACATTGCGCAGGGTGGTGACCGTCAGCTGCTCGATGGCCTGGAGGGGCTCGGCGACCTCGTAGGTGACCGCCTTCGGGTCGGTGACCGTGAAGTAGAGGACGGTGTCGATCGCGACGTTCAGGTTGTCCTTGGTTATGACCGCCTGGGGCTGGAAGGAGACGACCTGCTCACGGAGGTCGATCTTCGGCAGTAGGCGTTCCATAAAGGGCAGGACGAAATTCAGGCCGGGCTCGAGCGTGCGGTTGTAGCGCCCAAAGCGCTCGACGATCCCGGCTCGCGCCTGGGGAATAATCCTCACGGTGCGCATGACGAGCACGACGACGAGGACGGCCACGGCGTAGAGAACGACGGTTCCGGCGCTCACGGCGAAAACGAACGGGTTCATCTTGGTTGAGCCTCCTCGTTGGATTCGGGTTGGTCCAGGACTTCGGCGGGGGTCGAGACGACGGCGGTCGCCCCGTCGATCCTCACGACGCTCACCTGTGCGCCAACGGGGAGCTCCTCCTTCTCGGAGCGGGCCGACCAGGTTTCTCCGGCCAGCTTCACCTCGCCGCCCAACGGGTTGACGCTGCGGGTGACGACGGCGGTACTTCCCGGGAGGGCGTCGACGTTGGTGCGCTGTTCGGGTTCCGGCTCACCCAGCCGTGGGATCAGCCTGCGGGCGACCAGGAGCGCGACCAGCCCCACGACCGCGAAGATGACGAGCTGGAGGTTCAGCCCCGCTCCGGCGGCTGCGGCGATAGCTGCCGCCAGGCACGCCACACCGATTGATCCCAGCAGGCCGAAGGAGGCGATCGCCTCGCCGATGAGCAGGATGACGGCGGCCAGGGCCCAGATCGCCCAGGGCTCCATCAGGAGTTCCCCGGGCGCCGGCAGCCGTCGGTGTCAGGTCTCATCTGCTCCTTGGAGGTTAACCGCGAGTGGTCGATGGACGGCCGACGCGGCGCATTCGGGCTCAGTCGCGAAAGCGGCCCGGCTCCCAGAGCGGCTCGTCGCCGGCGTTGGCGCCGCGGCTGAGGATGAAGAGCAGGTCGGAGAGCCGGTTGAGGTAGCGGACCGTCTCCGGGTTGGCGCCCTCGACCTGCAGCGTGCGCCGCTCGGCGCGCCGGCAGACCGTCCGGCAGACGTGTAGCTGGGCTGCGGCCGGCGTGCCGCCGGGGAGGACGAACGACTTGAGTGGCTCCAGGCCGCCGTTCACCTCGTCGCAGCGCTCTTCGAGCCAGGCAACCTGCTCGGGGAGCACTCGGAGCTTGTCGTCGCCTCCTTCGCTGCCGGGGACCGACAGGTCGGCGCCGACGTCGAAGAGGTCGTTCTGGATGTGGCGCAGCCATTCGGCGTAACGGGCCGGCAGGCCGTCGACGGTGAGCGCGACCCCTATCTGGGCGTTCAGCTCGTCGACCGTCCCGTAGGCCTCGATCCGCTCGTCGGTCTTGGGGACGCGGCTCATGTCGCCCAGATGGGTCTCTCCATCGTCTCCCAGGCGCGTGTAGATCTTCGTCAGGTTGACCGTCACCTTTCGAGCGTACCGGTCATGTAGGGTTGACCGGGATAGGGCCGGTGGTGAAGGGAAGTCCGGTGAGAGACCGGCGCGGACCCGCCACTGTGACCGGGCGAGGCCAGCCGCAACAGGCCACTGGCGCGACGAGCGCCGGGAAGGCGCGGCAGGTATGCCCGGGAGCCAGGAGACCTGCCTCCGGCCAAAGGCACATAGACCCTCGTGGAAAGGGGTTGCTCATGATCAGCAGCAAGAGAAGGACCGGCATCGCCGTGGCCTGCGCCGCGCTCGTGTCGATGGCGGTACCCGCCGGCTCGATGGCGGCGGTCAAGGTCGACCTCCGGGTCGAAGGGGCGTCGAAGACGCTCATCGAGAAGGCGGTTGCGGCTCGCCCCGCCACGCTCCGGTCGAACGTCGGTCCCAGCCCGGGGCGCTTTCCGTGCAACGTGGTCGATAACGGAGGCTCGGGCAAGCGGGCGGCCACGCCGATCTCGGCGCTGGCGCCGACCCGGCTGAAGCTTGGGCTCAACTGGTACCCGGAGTACACGGGGTTCCTGATCGAGTCGATCCGGGGTGAAGACCCGGCAGACCCCGCCTACTGGGACTTCTGGGTCAATGGCAAGGGGGCGGTCGAGCTCGAATACCTCGGCGGCTGCCAGCTCGGCCTGAAGAAGGGCGACTCCGTCGTCTGGGCGGTGACCGACGGATCCCATTCGCTCCTTGTCCTCAAGGCCTCCGGGGCCGGCACGGCTCCCGCCGTGACGCTCACGGCAACCAACGGGGCGACAGGAGCCCCGGTCGCCGGCGCGAAGGTGGGACGGCTGACCACAGGTGCCGATGGCACGGTCGAGGTTGCGCGTCCCTCCCGGGGATCGGTTCGATTGAAGGCGACGGCCGATGGATTTATCCGGTCGAACACGGTCAGGGTCGGCGCTCAACGCTGATGCTGCGCCGGCTCCCCGGTCCGCTGGTCGTCCTGGCCCTCACGGGCCTGGCCGGCTGCGGGCCGGGAGCAGGCCCGGGTGACAGCAACGTCTCGCTAACCGTCACCCGTGACTTCGGCAGCCGGGAGCTGATCTCGAAGTCGGTGGGCGGCCTTCCGGAGTCCGAGACGGTGATGAGGCTCCTGGGCCGGGAGGCCAAGCTCATGACCCGCTATGGCGGTGGCTTCGTCCAGTCGGTCGATGGGCTGAAGGGCGGTCGTCTCGACGGGCGCCCGGTGGACTGGTTCTTCTTCGTCAACGGACGCGAGGCTCCGAAGGGGGCCGCCGCCACGAAGGTCCGGCCGGGCGACGCAATCTGGTGGGACTTCCGCGACTGGGGAGAGGCGACGAACGTGCCGGCGGTCGTCGGATCATTCCCGGAGCCGTTCCTCCACGGGCCGGGCACCGAGAAGAAGCTGCCGGTGAGGGTCGAGTGCATCGAGGTCGGGTCCGTGCCATGCCGTGCCGTCTCCCGCGCCCTGGCCGCGGTGGGTGTCCCGGTGGCCACGCAGGCCTTCCGCTCCCAGGTGGCCGAGGAGACGATCCGCGTGCTGGTCGGCCAGTGGCGCCAGCTCAGGGACGAGACATCGATCCAAGCCATCGAGGAGGGCCCGCGCGCGAGCGGCGTCTACGCCCGCCCCTCGGCCTCCGGAAAGGAGATCGCGCTCCTGCGACCGGACGCCAGCACGGCCCGGACCTTCGCGGCCGGTGCCGGGATCGTTGCCGCCACGGCTTCCGGGGAGGGTCCGCCCGTGTGGATCGTCGCGGGAACCGACGCTGCCGGCCTTTTGGCCGCGTCCAAGGCCTTCAACGCCACGAGCCTTCGTAACCGTTACGCGGTGGTGGCTGAAGGGACGCGGGTTACCGGTGCGCCGCAGGCAGGTGGTGGCCGGTGAGGCCCCTGGTGGCCTCGGGTCCGCTCGGTGGCGCCCGCGCGGCGCTGGCCGCCTCCTGGGGGCTGTTGCTCGTGGCCTTCGCCCTGGTCTGGTCGAGCCCGGCGGTGCTCGTCGCCGCGGGGCTCGCGGTCGTCGCCGCGGCCGCGCTCTGCGGCGTGGGCGGTGACCTGGCCCGGGCCGCCCGGTTCTCCGTGCCCCTCGTGTTGACGATGGCCCTGGTCAACGCCCTG
>JAUMBN010000064.1:0-8860 GCA_032119675.1 Solirubrobacteraceae bacterium
GTTCCGGACCCGCCTACCGCCCGGTCGGTCCGCTAGCCGAACAGCCGGACCCGCTCGGCGCCAGGAGATCGGTCGGCGCGGGATGAGACATGCCGTTGAACGCTGAATAGCCAGCCCTTCAGACACCGTAGGGCCGGACTCAAAGAGACTGCGGGACTAGGATTCGAACCTAGACTAACGCGTCCAGAGCGCGCCGTGCTGCCATTACACCATCCCGCAAGGGTGGCGAAGTATAGGCGTCAGGAACGGCTCGTGACCGGCGGCGGACGCAGGCCGCAGTCGGCATAAAGGGCCTGCAGGAGCGGCTCGTATCGCCCCTCCGCTAGATCCCCAATCGGGTCCCGCGTATACGGGAGCAGATCGCCGTACGGGAGCGCCAGCGCGGCCCGCATGGCGAGCAGGCGCCGTCGTTCCTCGTCGGTTCCGGCCGCGAGGACGGCGGCCGCGGCGTTGAGCCTTCGCCACCGGCGGATTCGCCAGGGCAGGTACCCGAGAAGCACGAGGAGCGTGGGAATCCCGAAGGTGATCCAGCCCAGCACCTGGGCGGTCTGCTCGACAGCCTGCTCGCCGGCGCTGCCCGCGCTCTGCACGTTGCCGCCGGTTGCCGAGCCGGCGTCGGTCAGCGCGCTCTGAAGGTCGCCTCCCACGAGGGGAATTCCGGCTACCGCCTTGCCGGCGTCGCTCAGGCTTCCCTGAACGGCCCCGCCGGCGTCCTTTACCCCTCGCCCGAGCACCGCGAGGTCGTCGACCGTGTTGTTGACCTTGATGCCCAGCCAGGCGAAGAGAACGATCAGCGCAACCACGACCAGGTCGGAGGCGACCTGTCGCGTGCGCGCAGTGGGAAGGTCCGGGTAGAGGCGCATGGCGCCATGTTGGCGGCCGCCCCGGACCGCAGCGGCTCAGGCGTTTGCGAACTGCGGGGTGACCTGGTCCTCGAGCCCCGGGTCGAGGCAGACCAGCACCTCGTCGCCCGACTCGATAACGGTGTCGGCCTTGGGAACGAAGCCGCCGCCCCCGCGCAGGACTGAGATCACGATGCTTCCCTCGGGCAGGTCGATCTCGGAAACTTTCCGGCCCACCGCCGGAGCGCCCTCTGTGACCTGGATCTCGATCACCTCCAGCGACTCGCCGGGCAGGTCGAGGAGGTGGACGAGGCCGTATTCGGGCACTTCGTGCTCGATCAGCCGCAGGATCAGGTCGGTGGCCGAAACGGCGGGACGGATACCCAGCAGGTCGAAGTAAGGCCGGTTACGGGGATTGTTCACCCTCGCGATGAAGCTTTCGACCAGGTACTTGTCGCGAGCCACCTGGCAGATCAGGATGTTGTCCTCGTCGTCGCCGGTCACGGCCACCACGAGGCCGGCGCGCTGTATGCCGGCCCGCTCGAGGACCCACAGCTCGGTGGCGTCGCCGTACTGAACAACGTGACCAAGCTCCTCTTCCATCTTGAGGTAGCGGTCGCGGCGGGACTCGATCAGCGTCACCTCGTGCCCCTTGTCCAGGAGCTCACGGGTCAGGTTGAGTCCGACCTTCCCACCGCCGACGACGATCGCGTACATCAGCTCCCACTCCCGAGGCCGCTCAGCTCCCGCTCGAAGACGTCGATCGCGTACCGGGTCGGGCAGACCGTCTCGAGCCCCTGGGACTCGTACCACTCGGCACGGGCCGGGTCCATCACCCGGACGATCACCCGGGGAACCTCGAACATCTTCTGCGCGATCTGCGAGATGGTCAGGTTGGTGTTGTCGCCATTTGTGGAGGCGAGAAAGACGTCGGCCTGCTCGATTCCGGCCTCGACGAGGGCGTCGCGCTCGATCGCCTTCCCGATGGTGAAGCGGCCTCCCGCGTCCTCCCAGCTGCTCTCCTGGTCGGAGTCGAGCCGGTCGTGTGAGAGGGGATCGTCGTCGAGGACCGACACCTCATGGCCGGCCGCGAGCATCTTGCGCGCGACCGCCGCGCCGGTACGCCCACAGCCGACGATGAGAATGAACGCCATCGCGGCGGGATGCTAGCGGCCACACCGAGCTCGGGCGGTCGCGGTCAGCCGGGGCCGGAGTCCGAGCCCGGGCGATCTTCCCGGGCAGGGGCGGTGAGGATCACCGGGCAGTGCGCGTTGGCCAGGACGAACCGGGTCGTCGGGCCGACGAAACGGTCGCTCGGCGCTCCCCCGAGGCGTGCACCGCCACCGATCCGTGACGGCTCCTCGGCCGCCATGACGATCGCCTGAACGCCCCGCCGGCGAGCCTCGGCCACGATGCCCTCACCGGTCCTCCGGGTCCTCACCTTTGCCGTTGCGACCTGAACCCCCTCGTACTCCTCCCCCACCCTCCGTACGTGGTCGAGGGAGCTGCGCGCCCGGTCGAGCTCGCCGTCCGGCAACCGCGCGTCGATCGGGAGCGACATTGGGACCTCGAAGAACCAGACCGCCTCGATCTGCGAGGGCTCGCTGCTGTCGCCCTCTGCGCCCTCCTCCGAGGCGAGGCGCCCGGCGGTCTGCATGATGTCGTCGTCGAGCGGGGTCCCGGTGACGGGCACGAAAATCGCGCCGTACTGGGCCTCCTCGGGCTCGCGCATCAGCGCCTCCCGTGGAACCTCGACTCTCCGGAGTACCGGCTTTCCGGACGACCTGCGGTAGACGACGTAGAAGGCAATGCCTCCCAGCATCCAGACGGTCCCAACGAGCCGCGCGCCGGGGTGCGTAATGACGACGCTCAGCCAGACGGCCGCACTCAGCGCGGCCCCGAGCACGGCCGGCAGTGGAACGGTTCCGCCACCGAGCCGGATGGCCAGTGGCACGGAGTACGGACGCTCAACGTCGGGGCTGCGGAACCTTAGCCGGATTATTGAGACGTGGGCAAGCGTCAGGCCGAGGAGCGCCCCGAAGGCGTAGAGCCCGAGCAGGAACTCGAGGTCGCGGGTGAAGGCCAGAGCGGCCGCGGCGATGCTGGCGGTAACGATCAGCACCCACGGGGTGAACCTCACCGGGTCCAGCCGCCCAAGAATCCTGGGAATCTGGCGGTTGGTGGAAAGGGAGTAGGAGAGCCTTGAGAGACCGAGCATTGCCGAACTCGAGCCGGCTACCAGCGTGAAGATGGCCACTCCGGCGATCAGGTAGCGGAAGAGCTCCCGCACCCACTCCTGCCCGAACCCTTCGGCGATACCGATCATCGGTGTCTCCTGGAAGGTTGAGGCGAGCGGCGTTACGCCGTCGACCACAGGCTGTGCGCTGAGCGCAACAAGGGCAATGCCGCCGTAGATCACCATGACCAGCAGGGATGAACCGCTCACCAGGCGCCTTATCCCCGGTCCGTCAACCGTTGCCTCGCCGGCCACCCCTGCCGCGGATTCGAACCCGGTCGCCACCACGCTGGCGATGCCGAGCGCGACGATGAAATTGCCGACGGTCGGGGTGCGACCGAGGTCCAGCCCCGCGGTAAGCAGTTCCGGGTCGAAGATCAGGGCCATGCCGAGCACGACAAGCACCACCTGAAGCACCACGTCGGCGGCAACGAGCATCCCGATCCGCCGCGACCGTGAACCCGAGAAGCCGCGAACGTTGCGGACCGCAACGTAAGCGAGTATCGCCGCTATGACGAAGAGCTCAACCGTCCCCTCCCCCAGCGGCGCCCAGAAGACGCCCATGTAGCTGGTCGCCGAGAAGACCGTCGCGGCGATGAGGATCACGTAGTCGAGCATCACCGCCCAACCGCCCACGAAGCTCCAGAGCTCGTCGAAGGCATGGCGGGCGAATGCCGTCACGCCACCGCTGCGGAAGAGCATCACCCCCTCCATGTAGGTCATGGCGGCCAGCAGATACATGACGCCGGCGAGCACGAAGACGAGCGGTGTGAGCCCGAGCGCGTAGCCCGCGACGACGCCGAGGACGAAGTAGATCGCCCCGGCGAGGATCGTGTACAGGACGCTGAAGAGGACCGGGGAGCCCACCGTCCGGGCCACGAGATGGGCCGTCCGGTGGTGGCCCGCGCCCTGTCCCTCCGGCGCCCCGCTCACCGCAGCCTCCAGGCCAGGTACAGCCGCGCGGCCCCGGCGGCCACGAAGAGGACGCCGAAGACGGTGCCCAGGGAGAGCAGGCCCCCGCCCGAGGAGAACGTGCGGACGATGATGGCCACGCCGACGGCCAGCATCATTGCCGAAAGGAGGATCGTGGCCGATCCCGACCTTCCTTCCCGGCGGTTCACTGCTCACGCCCGATCGGCGGCCCGGCGCCCGTCGGCTCACTCTGGATGATGACGCGGCACGGCCGCTTTTCCAGGACGGTCTCAAGCGTCTTGCCAAAGAGCGAGCCGGCCTGACGCGGCGGAAGGGCCATGACGATGGCCTGCGCATTGATCTCGGATGCCTCCTGGGCGATCAGGTTCCCGGCCTGGCCCGGGCGCACTTTCTCCCAGTGCCCGTTCACCCGGGCCCCACCCTGCATGCACGCCTGCTCGATGACCGCCTGGGCGGCAGCCTCTCGCTCCGGCATCTCGGCATCTATGGGCAGGGCACTGGGGACGATAACCGGCACCAGGACGTGGACCCCGTGCCGGCGCTGGGCGGCCATCTTCACGGCCGTGGCCACGGCGCCGGGGGAGTAGCCGCGCGGGTCGAGGGCCACCAGCACCGACTCGTACTCGGCCTCGCGCTCGGTCACCGGGACGGGAAGCTCGACCTTCTCTTCGGCAAAGAGGCCGAGCCCCTGGCTGCGGCGGTAGGCCACATAGACCCCGATCCCGAGGGCCATCCACACGAAGCCGGCTGCGAGCACGGTGAGGTTTAGAACGCTCACCACGACCAGCGCCGTGGCCGTCCCGAGGCCGCCGAATACGGCGAACAGCGGGATCGAGACGCCGCCCACTCGGATGTTCCCCGGACCGCGATATGGCCTGTCGGCGTCGGGCCGGGAAAAGCGCAGCCGGATCACCGCGACATGGGCGATGGTGAAGGAGAGCATCGCGCCGAGGGCGTAGATGCTGGCCAGGAAAGTTGCCTGGCCGCTCGTCATCGCCAGGCAGGCAACCGCGCTGAAGACGATGATCCCGATCCAGGGGGTCCCGAACCGGGGGTGGAGCCGCCGGAGGCCGTCGGGCAGCTGGCGGTGGATCCCCATCGAGTACACCAGGCGGGAGACGCCGATGATCCCCGCGTTGGCTGCGGCGATCAGGATCGTCGCAGCCAGGATCGCCGCATACACCTCCGCGGCCGGCTGCAGGCCCCCGAGGCCGAGCTGCTTCACCACCCCGAGGATCGGCTCGCCGGCAAAGCCCCCCTCGTCCTTGGGCATTCCCAGCAGCGTCTCGTACGAGCCGTCACGTTGCCTGGTCACCGGAAGCGCAGAGAGTGCGACGGCCGGCAGCAGGCCGTAGATCGCGAAGACGGCAATGACGACCCGCTTGATCGCCTTGGGAACCGTCACTGCCTCGTCCTTGGCCTCCTCGGACATATTCGAGATCGTCTCGATCCCCGTGTAGGCGATCATCCCGATCGGGATGGCCAGCAGGAACTGCGACCATGTCGGGGCGACGCCGAACTGGACGTTGGAGACCAGGATCTCCGGGCTGAAGACGAGGAACAGCCCGCCGAGGACGAGCGCCAGCTGGGTGGCGAAGTCCAGGATGGCCAGCGTCACGTTCACGCCGGTTGACTCCTGGGCTCCTACCACGTTGACGAGCGCGAGCACGGCCACGATCACGATCCCGGCGAAGATGTCCCCCGGAGCGGTGCTCAGGTAGTCCCAGAAGACCGAGCCCAGGTAATGGGGCACGAAGAACGCCGAGATGGCGATCGTGATGATGTAGTTGAGCATCTGCCCCCAGGCGGCGAGGAAGGAGACGAACTCGTTGAAGGCGCGCCGCGCAAAGCTCGACGAGCCCCCGGCCTCGGGGTACATCGTTGTCGCCTCGGCGTAGGTGGCCGCGGTGAGAAAGAAGATGGCGCCGCTGATCACGAAGACGAGCGGCGTAAGGCCCAGCGCGAAGGAGGCAACAAGGCCCAGCGCGTAATAGATCGAGGACCCGACGTTCCCGTAGGCGGTAGCGGAGAGCGCGTTGACCCCGAGAACCCTCTGGAGACCGAAGAGTCGGCGCTTGGCCATTCAGTTTCCGCCCTGGCTGGTCACCAGAGGCCGATTCTATGGGCGCGCGCGGGTGCGAGGGCCCGGTGAGAGCCGCCGTTCAGCAACCCGGCCAAGCGGTTAGGCGGAGCCAAGTGCGTCGAGCGATTCGCCGATCGCCTCGGCGGCGCCCTCGATCTGCGCCGCGGTGGCGACCAGCGGCGGCGAGAGCGCGACGGCGTCTCCGAGCGGCCGCACGAGCACCCCGCGCTCCTTGACCCCGGCAAAGAGGCCGAACTGCAGCCCGGGGCGCTCGGCGAGGACCTCAGGCGCGATCGCCACGGCCGCCAGTGCCCCAACCCCGGTCCGGACCTCCCCCACCAGCGGGTGTCCGGCCAGCGGCTCCAGGGCACGTGCAAGCTCGTCCTCCATCTCCCGCCCGCGGGCCAGCAGGTCCTCGCGCTCGATCACGTCAAGGTTGGCGATCGCCGCGGCACAGCAGGTCGGGTGGCCGGAGTAGGTCTGTCCGTGACGGAACCAGGCGCCCTCGCCCTCCCAGAAAGGCTCGGCGACCCGCCCGCCGACGACAACGCCCCCGAGAGGCAGGTAACCGCTCGTGACGCCCTTGGCGAACGTGATCATGTCGGGGCGCAGGTCGAAGCGGTCGACTCCCCACCAGGTGCCGAGCCTCCCGAACGCGGCGATCACACAGTCGGCGATAAAGAGCGCGCCGTGCCGGCGACAGAGCTCGGCGAGCCCCTGGAGGTAGTTCGGAGGGACGCGATGGACGCCGCCGGCCCCTATTACCGGCTCGGCGAATACAGCGGCCACGCGGCCGGGCCCGACCCGCTCAAACTCGGCCTCGAGCTCCTCGAGCGAGTCCCAGGCGACTTGCGTCGTCTGGGGATCCATCGGGCCCATACCGTCCTGGTTTACGGCGATGCCCCCAATCGCGGTGCCAAGCCCATGGGTGCCGTGGTAGCCCTGGGTGCGGCCGATTATGTGCACGCGCTCTGGCTGGCCTGTCGCGCTGAAGTACCGGCGGGCGAGCTTTGCTGCGGTCTCTATTGCGTCGCCGCCGCCGAGGACCAGGAAGACCCTCGGGTCATCGACAACGGGGTCGGCGTAGGCGGCAAGCCGGTCGGAGAGCTCCATCGCCGGGCGGTTGGAGAAGGTGCTGAAGGTCTGGTAGGTCGCCAGCTGCCTCATCTGGGCGACCACCGCCTCGGCAATCTCCGCGCGCCCGTGGCCTGCGTTCACGCACCACAGGCTCGCCGTGCCGTCGAAGTACTCGTTCCCCTCTGCGTCCCAGACCGTGGCACCTTCGCCCCGCTCGATCACGAACTCGTGGCCCGAGACCTGGGCCATGTCCGCGAACGGGTGCCAGAAGCGGCTCGACGTGCTCAACGCTCCAGCGCCCCTGGCCTGACGCCGATCAGGTGATCAGCGGGATGATCAGGATGGCGACGATATTGGCCACCTTGATCATCGGGTTGATCGCCGGCCCGGCGGTGTCCTTGAACGGGTCCCCGACGGTGTCGCCGGTCACCGAGGCAGCGTGGGCCTCGGATCCCTTGCCGCCGAAAGCGCCGTCCTCGATCAGCTTCTTGGCGTTGTCCCAGGCGCCTCCGCCCGCAGTCATCATCACGGCGAAGAAGAAGCCGACGACGATCACTCCGATCAGCAGGCCGCCTAGTGCGGCTATCGAGAGCAGCCCGACAACCGTCGTCAGGACGATCGGGATAAGCGAAGGAATGATCATCTCCTTCTGGGCCGCAGCGGTGACGATGGCCACGCAGGTCGCGTAGTCCGGCTCGTCGGTGCCGTCCATGATTCCCGGCTTCTCACGGAACTGGCGCCTCACCTCCTCCACGACCTTGCCTCCGGCCCGGCCGACGGCTTCCATAGAGAGAGCAGCGAAGAGGGTCACCATCATGCCGCCGATGAGGAGGCCCATCAGGATCGCCGGGTCGTCGATCGGGAACTCGGTCTCAAAGCCGTCCATCGCCAGCTCCTCCTTGAAGCCGGCGAAGAGCACGATTGCCGCCAGCACGGCCGAGCCGATCGCGTAACCCTTGGTGACCGCCTTGGTCGTGTTGCCGACCGCGTCGAGCGGGTCGGTGACGTTGCGGACCTCCTCGGGCATGTCGGCCATCTCGGCGATACCACCGGCGTTGTCGGTGATCGGGCCGAAGGCGTCAAGAGCGACGATCAGGCCGGTAAGCGACAGCTGGCCCATGACAGCCACGCCGATTCCGTAGATGCCCTGCACCCCGCCCCCGGCGAGCTTCCAGGAAGCCAGGATCCCCAGCACCAGGACCAGCGCCGGGAGTGCGGTTGCCTGGAGGCCCTGGGCCAGCCCGGAGATGATGTTGGTTGCGTGGCCGGTCTGGCTGGCATCGGCGGTCTTGCGGACCGGGCCGAAGCGTGTCGAGGTGTAGTAGTCGGTCAGCAGGAAGAGGAACGCGGTGACGACGATGCCGACGATCGCGCAGAGGTAGAGCTCAAGCACGCTCGGAGCCTGGACCGCACCCGAGACCTCGCTCAGGGTGATGCCGTCCATCATCCAGGCGGTTACCGGGTAGAAGGCCGCGGCGGCGATCAGGCCGGAGACGATGAGCCCCTGGTAGAGCGCGCGCTCGACGTTGCCCTTCTTCGAACGGACGGCAAAGGTGCCGATGATTGAAGCGATGATCGCCACGGCGCCAAGGACGAGCGGGTAGAGCGCCACGGCGGTCTGCTGGGAGAAGGTCAGGACGCCGAGGAGCATCACGGCGACCGCGGTGACCGCGTAGGTCTCGAAGAGGT
>JAUMBN010000065.1:0-6089 GCA_032119675.1 Solirubrobacteraceae bacterium
ACTGCTCCTTCACGGCGGCCAGCGCCGCAGCCCATGAGTCCTCTTCGGATACATCGTGGTGAACGAAGATCGCTTCGCCGCCTGAAGAGGAGATCCCGCCGGCCATCTGCTCGCCGGCGGCGTCCTGGATGTCGGTGAGCGCCACCTTCGCGCCCTCGGCGGCCAGCCGGCGCGCGGTGGCGGCGCCGATGCCGCTGGCCGCACCGGTCACCAGCGCCACCCGCCCTTCCAGCCTTCTCGACATCGGGTCCACGACCTTCACGCTAGCCCCGGGAGTAACCGGGGTTGAAAAGCACAAAACCCGGTCTGTTTTATATAGTTTTGCCGGAGGCCCGAATCAGCGGCCCGAATCGACCCGACACCCAAGGAGCATCAACGTGCCGACCATCGGCGACACCGCACCCGACTTCACCGCCCAGACCACCGAGGGCGAGATCAGCTTCCACGACTGGATCGGCGACTCGTGGGCCGTCCTCTTCTCCCACCCGCGCGACTTCACCCCCATCTGCACCACCGAGCTCGGCTACATGGCGAAGATCAAGCCTGACTTCGACAGCCGTGGCGTGAAGATCATCGGCCTCTCGGTCGACCCGCTCGACAATCACGAGAAGTGGGTCGCCGACATCGAGGAGACCCAAGGCACGCGGCCCAACTACCCGATCATCTCCGACACCGACTTCAACGTCGCCAAGCTCTACGGGATGCTGCCGGCCGACGTCTCCGGCGACCCGACCGAGCGCACCCCGGTCGACAACGCGACCCTGCGAAACGTCTTCGTGATCGGCCCGGACAAGCAGATCAAGCTCGTCCTGGTCTACCCGATGACCACCGGGCGCAACTTCGACGAGGTCCTGCGGGTGATCGACTCGCTGCAGCGCACCGCCGAGCACCAGGTCTCCACGCCGGCCCAGTGGCAGCCCGGCGAGGACGTGATCATCGCCGGCTCGGTCACCAATGAGCAGGCCCAGGAGCGCTACCCGGACGGCTGGGAGGAACCCCGCCCGTACATCCGGGTCGTGCCCGACCCGGCCGCCTGAGGGCGTCGGGAACCGGGCTGGGGAACCAGGGGCGAAAATTCCCCCGGAACGAAGGAGAGCCGGCAAACTGCGTGTCAGGGGGAACGCAGCCGCCGGCTCATGACCCTCCGGAACTGCTCCGGAAGCTTGGTGGTTACTGGGCGGCGCCCGGCGCGCCCGGATCCTTAACGGCGTCGACGGCGTCCTTGGCCTTGTCGGTAATGCCCTTGTCGCTGGTGGCGACGTCCTTGAGCTCGTTGGCATCTTCCATCGCGGCGTTCACTCCACCGCGCTTGTCCATCTCGTCCTTGCCCTTCTTGAACAGGTCCATCAGTCCCATCTGGGGTCCCTTTCGCTGGTAGGTCAGGAGGTCGTGAACGGGGGTTGTCCAGCCATCGCCTGCTCGTCTTTCTTCCTGTTCCGGACGCGCATGACGATCGTGAGGATCGGCAGGAGGATGATCACGCCGATAATCGCTCCGAAGACCCCACCGAAGTCGAAGATCTGGTCGTCGCCGATGCCCAGGCCTACGGTGAAGATCAGGTAGCCGAGCAGAGCGCCGGCCAGGCCCAGCAGGAGCGAAATGGCCCAGGACTTGGGGCCGCTCACATGGCGGAAAACGTCACCGGGCGTAAGCATTCGCCCGATGATTCCGGCCACGAGGCCGAGGCAGATGGCTCCAATCACTTGTTCTCTCCTGATTTTCGTTCCGAAGGCTGGTCAGGCTTTTCCAACTACATAGTTGGGTTAGTTGAGGCTACCACAATAATTGGATAACGCTACTTCCATTAGAGCCGCGAGGATGGGGCGAATTGCGCAACCAGAGGTCCTTTACGCCAGCGAAACCCGCAGGTAATAGCCTTTCCCCATGACGACTACCGGCACGAGAGCTCGTCGAACCGATCCGGACGTTCGAAAGCGCCAGCTCGTCGACGCTGCGCTGCCGGCCTTTGCCGAGCGCGGCTACGACGCCGTTGAGCTCAAAGAAATTGCCGCTGAGGTCGGCGTCACGCCAAACCTGATCCACCACTACTTTCCCGGCGGTAAGCAGGAGCTCTACCTCGATGCCGTGCGCCTCGCCTGCGAGGAGATCGTCGAAATCCTCGACACCGACCCCGAAACCGGCGCCGAGACCAAGATGCCGGCCAACACCTCGGCGTACCTGAACGAGGCGCTGGAACCTTCCCCCCGGTACGTGCTCTTCATGCGTTCCACGCGGAGCCCACAGCCTGAGGTCGCCGCAGTCGGGATCGAGGCGCGCGACCGGATTATCGCCGGCATAGCGCTCAACAACCTGGGTACCGAAACGCCCCCGCCCAAAGTGCAGGCAGCGCTGACCGGCCTGATCGGCTATCTGGAGGCCTGCGCCGAGCAGTGGCGCGAGCTCGGCATCGAAGACCGTCGGGCGCTCGACCGCCTGCTCGTGGACGTCAACGTCGTCTCCCTGCGGTCGGCCGCGGAGAGCGGTCCGGCGGGAGCAGCCAGGTGATCGGCGCGCTGATCATCGGGTTCCTGGCCGGCGCGATCGGCCGCTGGCTGATGCCCAAGGACGCATTCCGCCACATGAGCGGGCCTAAGTCGTGGGGCGTATCGCTCCTGCTCGGCCTCGCCGGCGCCCTGGTCGGCTACCTGATCTTCACCGTCTGGCTGGGGGTCGGGAGCAGCAAGGTCTTCGGCTTTGGCGGCTTCTTCGCCGCGATCTTCGGGGTGATCCTGATCCTCCCGGTACTCACCGTCTGGCTGCGGATAGCCAACCGCCGCAAGGACAAAGAACTCGAGAACCGGCAGCGGGCGTCTTAGCGGCGCCTCGCCCTAGCGGGGACCGCAGCCCTTTAGCGGCCGCTGCGGCTGCGCGACAGGCGCCGCTTTGCTTCGCGCGCGTTCTCGACGCGCTGGGAGAGTTTGCTGCGACCGGAGACCGGAGAACCCTGGTCGCCGACCATCAGCTGGCGAATCTTCTCGCCGGTGGAGACGCCTCGGCGCTGCTTCTTGATCTTCACCTGGCCAGCGTAACGCCCGTCCTGTGCCGAGTGCGAGCGTTTCTCCGCACCCCTCGGCGGGTCAGGCCGCGCCGACTGTCTCCCGGCCGTGCGGGGCGTCGAGGTCCATCTCCGGTCCCTTGGGAACCACGCCTGTCGGGTTTATCTGCGGGTGGGTCATGTAGTAGTGGCGCTTGATGTGGTCGAGGTTCACCGTCTCGGCGATTCCGGGCTGCTGGTATAGGTCGCGCAGGTAGCCGGAGAGGTCGGGGTAGTCGGCGATCCGCCGCAGGTTGCACTTGAAGTGGCCGACGTAGACCGGGTCGAACCGCACAAGAGTCACGAAGAGGCGCCAGTCGGCCTCGGTGATCTCATCCCCGGTCAGGTAGCGGCGCTCGGCGAGCAGGCCGTCGAGCCAGTCGAGGGTCTCGAAGAGCTCGTCGAAGGCCTCCTCGTAGGCCTCCTGGGTGGTGGCGAAGCCGGCCCGGTAGACGCCGTTGTTGACCGAGTTGTAGACGCGCTCGTTGATCTCGTCAATCTCCTCGCGAAGCTCCTCGGGGTAGAGGTCGAGCTCCGGGTTCGCTGCAAACTCGTTGAACTCGCTGTTCAGCATCCGGATGATCTCCGAGCTCTCGTTGTTGACCGCACGGCCTGTCTTGGTGTCCCACAGCAGCGGCACGGTCACGCGATCCGAGAAACCGGGATCGGTCTTCAGGTAGGCCTCGGAGAGGTACCCGAAGCCGTTGACCGGGTCGGGGCCCTCCTCGAGGAACCGCCAGCCGCGCGCGTCGCGGACGGGGTCGACGACGGTCATCGGGATTGCCTCCTCGAGCCCCTTAAGCTTGCGGTAGATGACCGCGCGCGAAGCCCAGGGGCAGGCCAGCGAGACGTAGAGGTGGTAGCGACCGGCCTCGGGCGGAAACTCAGTGGAGCCGTCGGCACGAACCCAGTTGCGAAAGGCGCTCTGCTGGCGCACGAAGGCGCCGCGCTCGTCGCTTTCCTTCTCGCTGATCTGGAAATCCTGCGCTGGTAGTTGCATCAACAACCAGCGTAGCGGCCGCCCGTTGAGCTAATAAGAGAAGTACGGCTCAAAGAAGCCGAAGGCCAGCTCTTTGAGCAGCGCGACCTGCTCAAGGTCGGCCGGGCGGGTGATGCAGGCCTCGTCCAGGACGCTGGAGGTGATGTGGACGATCAGCAGGAAGCGCTGGTACCACTCCTCCTCGCTGCTCGCTCCCGGGGCGTAATAGCCGGTGGCGATGGCGAGCATCCGTGCGGCGATGTCCACGGCGGCGCGGGTGATCTCCCTGACCTCCGGGATCGCGTAGCCGTCGCGGGTGATCCCGATCGCGCCGGTGGTGTCGGTGCGCACCACGACCGCCAGGTCAAGCATTTCGTCGCTCCAGGCGCGCCGGTCCTCGGTGAAGGCGCCCCTCAGCGCCATCTCCTTGATCCCCATGAGGGAGAAGGTCTGGTAGCGGATGTCGAACTCGACGAGAATCGACTCGAGGTCCGAGAAGTAGCGGTAGAGCGTGGCGATGTTCACCTCGGCCCGATCGGCGATCAGGTGGGTGGTGATGTCACGCAGCGGGACATCGTCCAGGATCTGGGCGGCCGTGGCGACGATGTGATCGAACGTTCCCTCGCTCTTGCGACCGGCCGGCGCCGTGCGCAGCCCGCGCTCGGAATCGCCGATCTTCACGAAGTGGGAGGCCGCGAACGCTTTGTCCAGTGCGTCGCGGACCTCGGGTTCGGTAAAGGATCGGTTCGTTGGGGTAGCCACGGGCCGAAGTTTAGTTCGCTTACTGGACTACCCAATAACGGCCTTGGAAGCCGCCAGGAGCCGAGGTCGGGGCAGTGCTCCGCACGACCCGACCCCGGGGACGCCGCCGAACGCCCCCGGATCGATGATCAACTTGTTGGGCGGTGCCGGGCGGATGAGTCGCGACGACCGGGGGCGGGCGATAGTGCGCTAGCACGGTGCCCGGCCCCGGTCGGCGTGAGTCGCCGTCCGTCAGTCGCTCAACCGCAGCCGGTGTTGTAGCCGCAGGACGAGCAGGTGTAGCAGGCGCCAGTCCTTTGCATCATCCCGCCGCACTGAGCGCAGGCGGGTCCGAGCTCGAGGCCGGCCATCTTGGTCGGCGTGACCGGCGGCGTGTCGGTCATCGCTTCCGCTGCGGGGACCGCCTCTGCCGCGGGGGCGGCCGATGCCTGCGGCTCGCTGGAGCCGCCGTTCCCGTTACCGCCGCTCCCGTTGGTGGGGCCTGCCGTGTCGGAGGTGATGCTGGTGGCGGCGTCCTGCGCGGCCTTGCGGGCGCGGACCTCTGCCGTCTGGATGCCCAGGGACTCCTGGGTGTCGACGTCGAGGAAGCGGCTGGCCAGCCAGCGCATGATGTAGTCGGGCATCGACTTGGCGAACGGGATCTCCGGGTTCTGGGTGATCCCTTCCGGGTCGAAGCGCATGTAGCTGAACTTCTCGACCAGCTTCTCGAGCGGCACCCCGTACTGAAGGGCGATCGAGATCGACGTCGCGAACGCGTTCATCATGCCGCGCAGCGTCGAGCCTTCCTTGCCGATGTCGGTGAGGAAGATCTCGCCGACCGTGCCGTCCTCGTACATGCCGGCGGTGATGTAGCCCTCGTGGCCGCCGATCGAGAACTTGTGCGTGATCGACTGGCGCTCCTTGGGCATCCGCCGGCGGGCCGGGGCGTTCTCCGCGGCGCTGACCGCCTCGGCCACCATCGCGTCGACCTGCTCCTGCGTGAATCCGCCGGAGCCGCCTTCGGCGCCCTCTCCGTCCTGGGCGTCGGTGCGCAGGGCCTGGGCGGTCTTCGAGCCGTCGCGGTAGATCGCGAGCGCCTTGACGCCCAGCCGCCAGGCGTCGACGTAAGCGTCGTAGATGTCTTCAACGCTCGACTCGGCCGGCATGTTGACCGTCTTGGAGATCGCTCCAGAGATGAACGGCTGGACGGCGCCCATCATCTTAATGTGGCCCTGCGGGCTGATCGCCCGCTCGCCGACCGCCACGTCGAAGATCTCGAGGTCCTCGTCGCGCAGGCCGGGGGCGCCGATGATGGTTCCGTTCTCGGTCACGTAA
>JAUMBN010000066.1:0-10415 GCA_032119675.1 Solirubrobacteraceae bacterium
AGCAGCTGCTGGAAGTTGGGGAACTGGCCTTCGATCAGGCGAGTCGACAGGGCTACGTCACCGATCATGAAAACTGCCTGGTTGTCCCGAACTGAGACCGATATCGACTCGGTCCCCTCACCGGCCAGGCGGGCAAGTTCCTCAAGGGCCCTTGCAGGGATGTTCGCCTCAAAGGCCTCGGTTATCGCGGAAGGGAGGGCGGTTTCCTTGACGCTCAGCCGATAGGAGTCGGTGGCGACCATACGGAGCTTCTCGCCTTCGGCGGATACGAGAACGCCGGTGAGGATGGGGCGCGTCTCGTCGCGGGAGGCAGCCCGCGCAACACGGGAGATCGTTGCGACGAACTCAGCCGCTGGCAGCGCCACGGCTTCTGGGCCGGCAGGTTCAGGCAGGGGTGGAAAGTCTTCGGTTCTGAGCGTGCGTAGATGGAATTGAGCGGTGCCGCCCACGAGCTCTACGTCCTGCTCCTTGCCCCGGTATTCGAGGCTCACGCTCTCGCCGGGTAACTGGCGGACGACATCGAGAAGAAGCCTGGCAGGAAGGACAACCGTTCCGGCCTGTGCGACGTTGCCCTCCAGTGGCACTCGCAGGGAGAGCTCCTGGTCGGTGGCGCGGAGCTCTATAGCCTTCTCCGAAGCTTCTATCTGGACGCCGGCCAGTGCCTGGATGGCAGAGCGGGCAGAAGCGACCCTGGCCAGTGTCTGCAGGTGCTCAAGGAGCTCTTCTGTCTTAACTGAGATCTTCATGTTCTTCCTTGGAAGTCTTGTTGAAAGTAGGGGTGTGAGTTTGTGAGAAGCGCCGGCAGAGCCTTATTCGGTGGGCTTCACGGCTGGTCTTGGCTGGTTTGATTCTGTCAGCAGCCCCGGTCGCCCGAAGTGTTGCTCACAGTTGACAGCAGGCTCGCTGACATCATTCGAACGTCCTGGTCAGCCTGCGGTTCCGAGGACACCTTCTCTTCCGTTCTCCTAGCCGCGTAGAGGACCGCGCTGTGGGTTCGCCCTCCGAAGTAGGCACCTATCGACGAGGTACTCGACCTGGTGTGCTCCCTTGCCAGGTACATGGCTACCTGGCGAGCCCAGGAAACCTTCGCGGATCTGTTTGGCCCTCTCAGGTCGCTCGGCTTCAGGTCGAAGCCTCCCGCGACCACTTCGGTCACCTGCTCCACGGAGCAGTGGTGGTGCCGCAACTGCCTTGCCGGATCCTGGTCGCTACCCAGGTCCCTGAGGACTTCGGCAGCCATCTCGGCGGTTACCGGGCGCCCGGACAGAGAAGCGAAGGCAACTACCCGGATCAGGGCTGCTTCAAGCGCCCTGATGTTCCCCGCATCCGAACCCTTTGCAATGACGGCCAGCACCTCGTCATCTCCCACTTCGATCCCGTCTACAAGGGCCCGCTTGCGCAGGGCGGTTATCCGGGTGGCGGGATCGGGGGGACCCACCGGGGCCACCAGCCCCGATCCAAGCCTGTCCCTGAGCCGGTCCTCCAACCGCTCCAGCTGGGGGGGCGGCCTGTCACAGGCAAGGACGATCTGGGAGCCGTTCTCGCTGAGCGCGTTGAAGGTATGGAAGAACTCTTCCTCTGTGCGGGCCTTGTCCATCAGGAACTGGACATCGTCGACGAGGATCATGTCCACCTGCCTGTGGTGTGCCTTGAATTCGTCCATCCGCCTCGACCTGAGCGCCTCCACGAACGAGCTGGCGAAATCCTCGGCGTTGGTCAGCAGTATGCGCCCGCCCCCGTGCCGTCGTGCGTAAGCGGCGATTGCGTGCAGAAGGTGGGTCTTCCCGACGCCTGGCGGGCCGCAGATGAAGAGCGGGTTGTAGGTGACCCCGGGGTTCTCGGCCACTGTGAGGGCGGCGCTGTGCGCGAACCGGTTACCGGGCCCGATCACGAACTGCTCGAAGGAGTACTTCGGGCTCGGGTCCCTCGATGGCAGGGGCGTCCTTCCAACGAAGGCCTGGTCCTCCCGCAAAGGCCCTTTCAACCTGCCGCCCTGAACGTTTCCGGCCGCGTCGGGGACGTCGACTATTCGCACCTCTACGGCTGCCCCCAGGGCCTTCGAAGCGCTCCTGGCGATGATCGCCCCATACCGGTCTGCCACCCAGGATCTAGTGGCCGCGGGGGCACTGACCGTGACCAGCGACTCATCGATCGCCTCGAGCCTGAGCGGCGCCAGCCATACGTCGTAGAGCTCTCCACCGACGGCGGCCCTGAGCTCCGTAGCGATCAGGTTCCAGACGGTGTCGGTAGAGGTAACGGTCACGTTCTCGTCGCTGGCCACGGGACCGGCGCGGTTACCCACCGTTGGCGCCCCTGGCTGGCGCGGCAAGCTAACAGAGGCCGGACCATCTCTGGACCGCCCGCCGATGATCAGTTCGCAAATGCGGACAAAGCGTTGCGATGGACATCGCGGACCTCCGCGAGGGCTCACCGACGGCTATCATGACGCGGTCCCCACCCGCCCATGAAGCGCACCTACCAGCCCAAGAAACGCAAGCGAGCCCGAGCCCATGGTTTCCGTGGACGAATGAGCACGCGTGCCGGCCGTTCCCTGCTCAAGCGCCGGCGGGACAAGGGTCGTAAGCGCCTGAGCACCTGAGCGTGGAGCTCCCGCCCCGAGCCCCCCGGCGCCGCGCGAAGCGCCGGCTCTCCCGGAGCGCGGACTTTGAGCGCGTGTACCGTCAGGGCCGCTCCTACGGTGGCCGCTTCTTCATCCTCCACCTCTTCCCTCGGTCCGAGGAGGCAAGCTCGTTGCCCGAGGGCCCGCGTCTTGGCCTCAGCGTTTCGCGCAAGTGTGGCGGCGCGGTGGAGAGGAACCGGATCAAGCGTCTCCTGCGGGAGGCCTTCGAGACGCAGGCCCAGCGCCTCCACGTTGCCGACGACGTGGTAGTGGTGGCGCGTCCCGACGCCGGCGACCTGGCCGACCGCGAGGGTCTCGAGGGAGTGGAGAGAGAGCTCTCCGAGCTGGTCTCCCAGGCGGCCTCCGAGGAGAGCCAGTGAGCTCCATCGCCAGGCGAATAGCAACGGCGCCGATCGTCTTCTACCAGCGCTTCGTCTCACCCGGACTGCCCCGCCGCTGCAAGTACGAGCCGACCTGTTCGGCCTACGCAGTCCAGGCGGTGCGCGAGTACGGCATACTCCGCGGCCTTGTCCTGGGTGGCTGGCGGCTTCTCAGGTGCAACCCCTGGAGCCGGGGGGGATTCGACCCGGTCCAGGCCCAGCACCTGTTCAGTCGCTGCCACCACGAGACCGCAGGTAACCCGACTCCATGACCACGCCGCTAGCGCTCTCCGCCACAACCTTCGACAACGCAATCAAGACCGTTCTCGGTCCGCTGATCACCGTCCTCGACGCGGTCGTCACCTTCTTCCACGGCCTTGGGCTTGGCTGGGGCCTGGCGATCATCGCCCTGACCGTCGTGGTGCGGATCATCCTCCTGCCGCTGACGATCAAGCAGTTCCGCTCGATGCAGGCCCTGAGCGACCTGGCACCGCAGATCAAGGAGCTCCAGGCCAAGTACAAGGACGACAAGCAGCGCCTCAACCAGGAGATGATGAAGTTCTACTCCGAGAACAACGTCAATCCGTTCGGCTCCTGCCTGCCGCTGCTCGCGCAGATCCCGGTCTTCATGGCGCTCTTCTACATGCTCCGTGTCGACCTGAAGATCGACATCTGCCCGACGATTGCCGACAACTCCCAGAAGTTCATCCAGAACAACTTCTGCGTCGACAAGTTCAGTCCGGTCGGCGGCCCGGCAAAGTTCCTGTTCATCGAGGACCTGACCGCTCCCGGCGGCCAGGGCTTCAACCCCACGTGGGTGCTGGTCTTCCTTCTGGTCCTCTACGTGGGCTCGCAGCTGCTGTCGAGCATCCTCATGGCGACGTCGGTGGATCGCAACCAGAAGATCATCACCTACGCCCTTCCCTTCATCTTCGTGATCTTCATCCAGTCGTTCCCGACCGGCCTGCTGGTCTACTGGATCACCACCAACTTCTGGACGGTCGGCCAGCAGTACTGGATAAAGAGAGCCACCGGACAGCTGCCGACCTGGCTCGGAGGCGAGCCCGAGCTTGCCACGGCCGGAGCGGCGGCCGGCGGTGGTTCTGCGGCGGTCAAGGCAAAGGGGAAGGGGAACGCCAAGGGCGGGTCCACCAAGGCCACTCCTCCACCACCTCCCCGCAAGAAGAAGAAGCGATCAGGTAAGAGAAGCTGATGGCCACCGGAGAAGAAGCACTCGACCGCGTCCGCGAACTGCTCGAGGAGATCGTCGAGAGTCTCGAGCTGGATGCCGAGATCAGGGTCAGCGAGACCGAGGACGGCATCCTTGGTGAACTCGATGGCGACGACCTCGGCCTCTTCATCGGCCGCCGCGGGCAGACGATCGACGCGGTCCAGCACCTGGCCACCCGGATCGTGCAGCGGGATGCAGGGGACGGCGAGCGCGTGCGGGTGACGATCGATGCCGCCGGTTGGCGCGAGCGTCGCCGGGAGGCGCTGGAGGAGGAGGCTGACGATGCCGCCGAGTCGGCGATCAGCGAAGAGCGGCCGGTTTCCCTGGAGCCGATGAGCGCAGCCGAACGGCGGATAGTCCATCAGCACCTGCGTGACCGCGAGGACATCGAGACCCACAGCGAGGGTGACGAGCCCCGCCGCTATCTCGTTGTCAGTCCTGTTATCCCCTGATCGGTCAGAGCCGCGGCACCATGACTGCGCGTTTCACGTGAAACGCAGCGGATCGGCAGAATGGCCGGCGTGATGGTTCAGGATCGATGTGCAGAGCTGGCATCCGGTTTCGGGCTTCCTTCTGACGCAGCCCAGGCCTTCGAACGCCTCCTCGAGCTGCTGGCCGCCGAGCCTTCGGCGGTCACCAGCGTCCGTGACCCGGAAGAGGCGGTGGAGATCCACATCGCGGACTCGCTCACGGGCCTTCTGGTGCCTGCTGTCGCTTCGGCCACGCGGATTGCCGACATCGGTTCAGGCGCTGGGCTGCCCGGTCTCGTCCTGGCGATAGCGCGACCCGAAACCCGTGTGACCCTGGTCGAGAGCGTGGGCGGCAAGGCCGCGTTCATCGAGCGATCGGCCGACGAGGTGGGGCTCGAGAACGTTGAGGTAATGGCGTTTCGTGCCGAAGAGGTGGCCGCCGAGCCCGCCTTCGACGTGGTCACTGCGCGGGCGCTCGGATCGCTTCCTCTCGTTCTTGAGTACGCCGCCCCGCTGCTGGCCCCCTCGGGCACTGTCGTGGCCTGGAAAGGCTCCAGGAACGAGGAGGAGGCGGCCGCAGGCAACGAGGCCGCAGCCGAGCTCGGTCTCTCTGAACCGGTGTGGATACCGGTGGAGGAGGGCGTTGTCCGCGGCGCCCGGTCGCGCCACCTGGTTACCAGTGAGAAGATCGCCGCGACGCCCGATCGTTTTCCTCGCCGGCCGGGTGCGGCCAGAAAGCGGCCGCTCGGCGGCTGAGCCCGGAAAGACGGCTCAGTTCGTACACGAATCGTTCGCGCTCAGGCCGGTCTCCCGACCGATTGCGCCGGTAGCTTGGCCGCGTGGGGACGATTTACGCGATAGCCAACCAGAAGGGTGGGGTTGGCAAGACCACAACGGCGGTCAACCTTGCCGCCTGTATCGCCGAGGCCGGATACCCAACGATTCTGGTCGACGCCGACGCCCAGGCCAACGCTACGGTCGCGCTGGGCGTCTCGAAGCTCACCGTTCCCAACCTCTACGACGTCCTTTCCGGCCGTGCCGCGGCAAGCGCCGCCCTCCAGCCGACCTCGATCGACAACCTCCGGCTGCTTCCGGCGCACCCAGACCTTGCCGCCGCCAATATCGAGCTGCCCAGGACGCCGGGATCCGAGACAAGCCTGCGTGACGCCCTTGCCCCGCTGAGGGCCGAGGCCACCTACGTGGTGGTCGACTGCCCGCCGTCGCTGGGCCCCTTGACCATCAACGCGCTGGCCGCCTCGGACCGCGTGATCGTGCCGGTGCAGACCGAATACTTCGCCCTGGAGGGGCTCGCCGGCCTGCTCGACACGCTCTCGCTGGTTCAGCGGGAGCTGAACCCGAACCTCGTGATCGCCGGGATGCTCCTGACCATGCACGACGGGCGCACCAAGCTCTCCCGTGACGTGGAGCGCGAGGTGCGACAGCACTTTCCCGAGCTGGTCTTCGACACGGTCATCCCCCGAAACGTCAAGGTCGGGGAGGCACCCAGCTTCGGCCGTCCCGTCACGCATCATGACCCCAACTGCGCCGGTGCCGGCGCCTATTTCGAACTAGGAAGAGAGGTGGCAGCCCGTGGCTGACTCAGGAATCGGACGCGGCCTGGCTGCGATCCTCGAGGTGAGCGGGAGCGGGGAAGAGGGCGCCAGGCTCCAGGAGATTCCCACCGGGCTGATCGCTGCCAACCCCAACCAGCCGCGCCGGCGCTTCGACGAGGATGCCCTGCAGGCCCTTGCCGACTCGGTTGGTCAGCAGGGGGTACTCCAGCCGGTGCTGGTCCGGCCCGTGGCGGGGGGACGGTACGAGCTCGTAGCGGGTGAGCGCCGGTGGCGTGCGGCCGGAATCGCCGGCCTCGAGAGCATCCCCGCGATCGTGGAGGAACGGGACGACGCGGCCTCGCTCGAGGCGGCGATCGTCGAGAACATGGCCAGGGCCGACCTCAACCCGGTCGAGGAGGCCCGGGCGGTGGCCGCGCTGGTCGAGGAGCTCGGCCTGACCAAGAAGGCGGTGGGCAAGAGCGTGGGCCGCAGCCGCTCGGCGATCTCCAACCTCCTGAGGATCCTGGAGCTGCCCGACGAGGCCCTCCTGCTGCTGGAGGAGGGAAGGCTCTCCGAGGGCCACGGCAAGGCGCTCCTGCTGGCCGAGGACAACGGCGACCGGCGCCGCCTCGCGCGCCAGGCGGCCGAAGAGGGCTGGTCGGTGAGGGTCCTCGAGGACCGCGCCCGCAGCTCCAACAAGGGCAGCGGGAAGAAGGGCGCCAGGCGGGCGAAGAGCGTCCACCCCGACCAGCAGGCCGCCTGCGAGGAGATCTCGCTGATGCTCTCCGAGGCGATGGGCGCCGAGGTGAAGGTTCGGCCGCGGGGCACCGGCTACAAGGCCGAGATCGCGATCGAGAACCTGCAGGACGCCGAGGAGATAGCCGGCCGCGTGCGGGCGGCGAGACTGCCCTGACCGCTGCGCCGCCGCCGTCTTCCATCGCTATCCTGCCGGTCTCCGCGGGCGATTAGCTCAGCCGGTTAGAGCGCGTCTCTGATAAGGACGAGGTCCCAGGTTCGAGTCCTGGATCGCCCACTCTCACTACCGCGGACGCATCTGGTGATGGAGCTAGCCGGACTCGAACCGGCGACCTCCTGGGTGCGATCCAGGCGCTCTCCCAACTGAGCTATAGCCCCGCGAACGCCTGATTCTAACGGGCGAGGCCCGCCGGCCGTCCGGGCTACCACGGGCCGGCGGCGATGTCGTAGGCTCTTCGGAAATGGGAATGCTCGACGAAGCCATCCGTGAACACTTCGACCTCAAGCGCCGCAACGGAGCCGATCCGGCCGTGGTTGCCGTGGAGGAGCGCGAGGCCCTCGGCGATCCGGCCCAGCGCGAGGCCCGCACCGCGCAGATCGCCTCCGACCGCAGTCGCGAGTTAGCCGACGAGGAGGTCGATGAGGTGGTCGTGGTCGCCGAGGAGCCGGGAGCGGTCGCCATCGTCGAGCACGAGGTCGTCGAGGCTCCCGAGGCGGTCATCGAGGCCGAAGTGGTCGAAGAGGTTGTCGTCGAGGAGGCCGAGCTGCCGGCCGAGCAGGAGACCCAGGCCTTCACCATCGAGGAGTCGCAGGAGGCGGTAATGCCGCAGGCCCCGGCCCGTCCGGTAGGCACTCCGCCCGCCCCCGCCGAGCCCGAGGCTCCCGGTGCTCCTGGCGTAACCGAGGGCGAGCAGCCCGAAGAGGCGCGCGACGAGCTCGAGGAGACTCCGGAGTTCCTCGAGGAGACCCCGGAGCACGACCGGCTCTGGTTCGAGCGCAAGCCGCCGCGCGACTTCGACTTCTAGGCCGGGCCCCGCGGGCTAGACTTCGCGCCGCAGGGGGCCATAGCTCAGCTGGGAGAGCGCCTGCTTTGCAAGCAGGAGGTCGCCGGTTCGATCCCGGCTGGCTCCACTCCGCTCCCGAACGTATCCGGGGCGGGAGGTACCTTGACGCCGCGATGATGGCCGCGCTCTTCCTCGCCTGGTTTGCCGCCTTCGTGCTCGCGTGGACCGGGCGCCGGGTCGCATCGGTGGTCGTGGCACTCGTGTCGCTGCTGCTCTGCATGGCGATGCTCCGGTACCACATGTCCGACGACATCACGATCAGCCTGTGACCGACGCCACGGCATCGACGGCAGGCGGGGCCAGGCCCTCATGGGACACCCGCAGCGTCGTCCAGATCTTCAACGGCCTGGGTGCGCTCACCGTCTTCGGCGTGGTCTTCGGGGCCTACGGGTTCCAGTTCATCCTCCTGGAGCCCCCGTGCCCGCTCTGCCTGCTGATTCGCCTGGGCATGATCGGGGTCGGCTTCGGCCTCGCCCTAAACGTTCTCTTCGGCCCGCACGTTCTCCATTACGGCCTGGCGCTGCTGGCCGCAATGTTCGGGGCGCTGGCCTCGCTGCGTCAGGTGATGCTCCACATCGTTCCCGGCACAGGCTCCTACGGCGACCCGGCCTTCGGGATGCACCTCTACACGTGGGCCTTCATCGTCTTTGTGACGATCACGCTGGCGATCGCGGTCGTCCTCTTCTTCCAGGACCAGTTCAAGCCGGCGACGGGACCGGTGCCGCCCGCCGTGCGCTGGATGGCGATCATCGTCATGGCGGCCGGCCTCTTCCTCGCGGGCGCCAACGTCATCACGACGCTGCTGGAGTGCGGCGTCGGAGCCTGCCCCGACGACCCCACGACCTTCCTGTGATCGAGCCCGCCATGTTCATCGTCACCGGCCTGGGCCTCCTGTGGCAGCTGCCGCCGATCATCTTCGCCTTCGCCGTGTTGGTCGCCCTGTTCGCGGTGCTCCGTGAGCACTGGGGCAATCTCGGGCGCCGCGAGCCCGAGACCCGCGAGCGCGACTGACCTGGCCGGTTGGCGCCGCGCCTGGCCGGCCGCCTGTGAAAGGATCGGCCCGTGGCCTCCTACGACGTAAGCGGAAAGGTAGTTCTCGTGACCGGCGGCTCCCGGGGGATCGGGAACGCCATGGCCCGGCAGCTTCGGGCGCGGGGAGCGAAGCTGGTGGTGGTCGACCTTCGGCCCGACGAGATCGACCGCGCCGTCGAGGAGCTCGGCGGCGAAGAGGTGGCGCTCGGCCTCCAGGCCGACGTGACCGATCGCGGGGCGATGCAGCGCGTGGTGGCCCAGGCGGTCGAGCGGTTCGGTGGTATCGACGTGGTTATCGCCAACGCCGGGATAGTCTCGCGCGCAGCGACGATGGCCTCGATGGCCACCGAGACCTTCGACCGGATCCTCGACGTCGATACCAACGGCGTCGTCAACACCGTCCAGGCGGCGCTGCCCCAGGTTGTCGAGCGCCGCGGGCAGGTGGTGGTGATCTCCTCGGTCATGGCCTTTGCCAACGGGGCGGGGAGCATTCCCTACGCGATGAGCAAGGCGGCGGTCGAGGTGCTCGCCCGGGCCCTGCGCGTGGAGCTTGCCCCGTTTGGTGCCTCGGCGACGTCGGTCCACTTCGGCTTCATCGATACCGACATGGTCCACCAGGCGCTCGACACCGATCCGGAGGTAAAGGGGGCCGTCGATGCCCTCCCGTCGCCGCTCCGCAGGCGGCTCAAGCCCGAGCACGCCGCAGCGGCAGTCGTTGCCGGTATCGAGACGCGCGCTCCGCGGGTGATAACGCCCGGGGTCTGGAAGGTCTTCTTCGCGCTGCGCGGGATCATTGGCCCGCTCCTCGACGCGCGGGCCGAGCGGCACGCCGGCACCCGCCGCTCCATGGAGCGCCTCCACGACCGCGCCGGCGAAGAGCTCAAGACAACCGCCTGACTCTCCCGGGCGCCCGGCGGCTAGCCTGAGCGCATGGCTCACGCTCGCGAAACGGTAGACAGCACGAAGTCCCGGCAGGAGGTCTTCGACTACCTCTCGGACTTCACGACGACGGCCCATTGGGATCCGGGCATCATCCGGGCCGAGAAGATCACCGACGGGCCGATCGGCGTCGGAACCCAGTTTCGGGTCGAGACGAAGTTCATGGGCCGCACGACCTCGCTCGTCTACGTCATGACCGCTTACGACCCGCCGGGGAGGTTCGTGGTCAGCGGAGAGAACGCCACCGTCACGAGCCTTGACGAGATCACGGTCGAAGCGGTCGGCGACGGCTCGCGCGTCACCTACGACGCCGAGCTGACGCTGAAGGGGCCGGCGAAGCTATTCGACCCGCTCCTCTCGCTGGCCTTCG
>JAUMBN010000067.1:0-2638 GCA_032119675.1 Solirubrobacteraceae bacterium
CTACCACGACGACATCGTCCTCCACTACATGGGGCAAAGCCCCCTCGCTGGAACCCACGTGGGCAAGGAGGCCGTCTTCGCAGTGCTGGGGCAGGCCTCCTACCGAACATCGCGGCAGCTGGTCGAGGTGGAGGACGTACTCGTCGGCGAACACCTCGGCGCCCTGCTGGCCATCGAGGACCTCGGCGAGCCCCCTCGCCGCGTTCGGCGCGTGCTGCTCTACCGGGTGGAGGACGGCAAGCTTCGCGAGTGCTGGCTCTACGACGAGGACCAGCGCTTCATCGACGAGCTGTGGTCCACCGACCCGGACGCCTGACCCGGGTTGAGCCAACCTCGACCCCGGGGGCAGCTACCGGTCTCCTCAGTCGTCGTTAGGCTTCACGCGCTATGAACGGCGGGCCCAACCGATGAGCACGCAGGCCCTCCTCATCGGTCTCTCGCTGGTCGTCGTCCTCTCCGTGGTCGCCCGCATCGTCGGCGGCATGGTGAACATTCCGGTGATCGTGCCGCTGCTGGCGATCGGGATCATCGCCGGCATCTCGGTGGCCGACGTTGTCGACCCGAACAAGCTCCTTGGCAGCGCGCTGTCGCCGTTCGTCCAGATCGTCGTTGCCCTGATCCTGTTCGAGGGCGCACTCGGCCTTCGTTTCGACCAGTTCCCGAAAGATGTGCGCCCGGCGGTGCTGAGGCTGATAACGCTCGGGGTCCTGGTCACCTGGATCATGGGGGCGGTCGGAGCCATCTTCATCCTCGACCTGCCCACCGAGATCGGCGTCCTCGTCGGGGCGATCCTGATCGTCTCCGGGCCGACCGTCGTCCTCCCGCTGCTCGACTTCGTCCGGCCCCCGGCCAAGGTGCGGGCGACGCTCAAGTGGGAGGGCGTGATCATGGACCCGATCGGGGCGATCGTCGCCGTGGTCGTCTTCGCCTCCCTCACCGCCAAGGACGGCCTCAGCGCCTTCAGCATCGAGCAGTTCGTGCTCTCGATCCTGGTCGGGGTTATCTCCGGCGTCGTATTCGCCGCGCTGCTCATGCCGATCCTGGGCACCCACCGCCTCAACGGGCGCGACAAGGTCGCCGCGACGCTAATGATGGTCGTCGCCGCGTTCCTGGCCGCCGACGTGCTCTTCGAGGACTCCGGCCTTGCCGCCGCCCTGGTGATGGGGATCGCCCTGGCCAACCAGCGCAGGGTCAACATGACCTACATCACCGAGTTCAAGGAGACGCTGATCCCGATCCTGCTCGGGATCCTCTTCGTCCTCCTGGCCGCGAACGTCGAGATGGGCGACGTCTTCGATATCGGGCTGCCCGGCATCGCATTCATCGCCTTCCTGGCCTTCATCGTCCGGCCGCTCGCCGTACTGACCACGATCGGGCTCCAGATCAGCTGGAAGCAGCGCCTCTACATGATGACCTTCTCGGCGAGGGGAATCGTCGCCGCCGCCACCGCACCGGTATTCGGCCTCGCGCTCACCACGAAGAACGTCGCGGGGGCAGAGAAGATCGTCCCCGTCGTCTTCCTGGTGATCATCGGCACCGTGCTGGTCTCCTCGGTCCTCAGCCCGCTCGCAGGCAAGGCCCTGGGCATGGCGGGCAAGAGCGACCCGTCGATGCTGGTGGTCGGCGGTCCGCGATGGGCGATCGCGCTCGCTCAGGCGCTCGAGAAGGCGGGAACCGACGTGCGGTTCTGGGCGGTCGAGAAACAGCCGGCCGAGGACGTCAAGGCGGCCGGGCTCAACGTCAACACCAAGCCGGTCGACCCGCGCAACCCGGACACCATCATCGGCCTCAACGGGGTGTCCCTGATCGCGATCGCCTCACCGGACGACGCGGCCAACCAGCTGCTGGCGTGGAACCTGAGCGACGTGCTCGAGCCCGACCAGATCTACCGGATACCGGGGCCGCCTTCGGCCCTCGAGGTGGTGGAGAACGCCGGGCGGCTGATCACCACCGACGTGGGCTTCGACGAGATCGAGAAGCGGGTCGAGGCCGGGCAGGAGTTCACGGTCTTCGATTCGGACGCCGTGCTGCCCGAGGGCGCTGTGCCGCTGGTCGTGCTGGAGACCAAGAGGGGCCTGGCCCGGCCCGAGCTCTACTTCTACTGCGACCGCAAGCAGTCACCCCGCCACCGAACCCGCCGGGTGGCCGCGCTGGTTCCTGCGGGTAGCGCGCCCGGCGCCTAGGCGGGGTTGCCCGAAGGGCCGCCGAGGCTCAGGTTGTTGCACTCCTCGCAGACCGCCTCGGGAATGACGCCAACCTTCATCAGGACGGCGAAGACGCGGCAGCCGACGCATAGGCCGAGGGCCGACTCCAGGAAGGCGAAGAAGGCGAGAATGCCGAGCACTACGTAGGCGGCGGTGGTGAGGCCCAGGCCGACGGCGAGGACGGAGGCCGTGACCGAGAAGACGACGCCGATCGCCTGGGCGAAGCGCTTGGGCGGCCCGGGAACGAGCTTCTCCTGGAACGGGAGGGCCGGGGTCAGGACCTTGGTCACCAGCAGGCCGAGTGGGCTGAAGCGCGGGCCGGCCGCCACCCGGGCGATGAATCCGTAGGCGATCAGGAGGGTCAGCCACGGCAGGTCGAAGATGATCGTGGCCAGCGCCAGAACCACCACGCCGGCCGCCACCAGCCGGGCCGA
>JAUMBN010000068.1:0-4493 GCA_032119675.1 Solirubrobacteraceae bacterium
ACCTTGAGCTCGGTGAAGGTGGCCTCCAGGGCGTCGTACATCAGCAGGCGACCGATGAGCGGCTCCCCGGCGCCAATGATGAGCTTGATGACCTCGGTCGCCTGGAGCAGCCCCATCGTCCCCGGGAGCACGCCAAGGACGCCGTTGGCGCCGCAGGAAGGTGCGAGCTCGGCCGGTGGTGGCTGGCGGAAGAGGCAGCGGTAGCAGGGGCCCTCGTAGGGGGCGAAGACGCTGAGCTGGCCCTCAAACCCAAGGATCGCCGCCGACACCACGGGGATCTTCAGCCGAACACTGGCGTCGTTGAGCAGGTAGCGGGTGGGGAAGTTGTCGACACCGTCAACAATTACGTCCCAGCCCTCGATGATCTCCATGATGTTCGAGGCATCCAGCCGCGTCGGGTAGCCGACGACCTCGACGTCGGGGTTGAGGGCGCGGATCGCCTCGGCGGCCGAGTCGGTCTTCGGCACCCCGATCCGCTCGGTGTTGTGGATCACCTGGCGCTGGAGGTTCGAGAGGTCGACCACGTCGTCGTCGACGATGCCGATGGTGCCCACGCCGGCCGCGGCCAGGTAGAGGGCCGTCGGCGACCCGAGCCCGCCGGCACCGAGAAGCAGGACGCGGGCGTCGAGCAGCTTCTGCTGTCCCTCAAGTCCCACCTCCGGCACGAGAAGGTGGCGGCTGTAGCGCTCGCGCTGCTCCGGCGTCAGCGACCGGGGCACATCGACCTCGTATCCGCGGTCCTTCCAGAGCGTGAAGCCACCGGTCATCGACTCGACGTCGTCGTAGCCCATCTCGGTCATCAGCGTGTGGGCGCCGAACGCCGAACGCACGCCGGAAGCGCAGTAGAGGATGATCCGCTGGCTGCGGTCAGGAACGGTTGCCTCGATTCGCGTCTCCAGGTAGCTGCGGGGAATGTGCAGGGCTCCGGGGAGCATCCCGCCGGCGAGCTCCTCGGTCTCCCGGCAGTCGACGACTACCACTCCCTCGCCGAGCAGCTGCGATACCTCGGAGGGGTCGACCTCCCGGATCTGTTCCTTTACGCGCTTGAGCAGCTCTGCTCCGGAAACGCTCACTTTGGATCTCCTGGACGTTCGTGGGGTTGCACCAGCGTTACTTCAAAAAGAATAGCGCCCGCGGGTCTCCGGGCCGGGGCGGCCCGTCCCTACTCTGGGGGAAGGATGAACCAGCGCCTGCGACTGACCCTGATGGCGATCGCCACGATCGTCCTGCTCGGCGTCCTGGCTTTCGTGGTCTTCAGCGATCCGGCCCCCTCCCCGGACGCATCGGCGGTCCAGTCGGGCAGCTTTGCCGGCGCCGTGCGACCCGAGACCCCGCCCGCGTCGTTCACCCTTCGCGATGAGGAAGGCCGCACGGTCGATATCGCCGACTTCCGGGGTCAGCCGGTGGTCGTGACATTCCTCTACACCACCTGCGAGAACGAGTGCCCGACGATCGCCCAGCAGGTGCGTGGGGGGCTCGACAGGCTGGGCACGGACGTGCCGGTGGTCGCCGTCAGTGTCGACCCGAATGGCGACACGCAGGCCAGTGCCAGGCGGTTCCTGGCCCGCCAGAAGCTCGGGGGCCGGATGCGCTTCCTGCTCGGCACCGAGGCACAGCTCCAGCCCGTCTGGCGGGCCTTCGGCATCGCCCCGCAGACCGAGGGCCGCGAGCACTCTGCCTCCGTGGTGCTGCTCTCCACCGACGGGCGCCAGGCGGTCGGCTTCCCGATAAGCGAGCTGACTCCCGAGGGGGTCGCCGCCGACCTCAGGCGGCTGGGCGCCGGCCAGCCCCGGCCCGGCAGCTAGCCGCGCCCGGGCTGGTCCCTGGCGGGCTCCTCCCCGCCGTCTTCGTCCCGCCCGGCCCGGCCGTCGTCATCTCTCTCCTTCGCCGCCCGCGAACCGCTGTCGCGCCGCCCGCTCCACCAGAGGGCGAGCGCGATCAGGACGATCGGGGCCGCGTAGAGCAGCGAGTGGTACCAGTGCCCGACGTGGGCCAGGACGGTCATTGCGCCGCCGCCGAGAGGAGCCAGAGACCGAGGCAGGTGAAGGCCACCATCACCAGGAGCATCCAGTACTGGGATCGCACGGCGACCTTCGGGTCGGGCCAGGTGGCAAGCGCCCTGTCGTGCGCCAGCACCAGGGCGGCGACGTGGCCGATGACGAGGGCGGCGACCTGCGTGTACCAGATCGCATTGGCACTGAGGATGCCGTAATCGATCGTGGCCGACGCCGTGCCGAAGAGGTCCCAGCCGTTACCGAGGGGGTCGGATATGAGGAAGGCGGTTGCCTGGCCCTGGAAGGCGAGGAGGGAGAAGTAGTGGGCGACCAGGTAGGCGAAGGCGATCGGGATCAGCGTGTGCGCAAAGAGGAGCGACAGGCGGGCGGTATCCGGGCGGCCGCCGCCGGCGCGAGCCATGCCGGCAACTCCGAGCCTGTAGAGCCCCGCGACTGCGCCGACCACGAGCAGCAGCCCGACGGTGTACCCCGCCTGGATCGCCGCGTCCGGAGCGAGACCGAGGCCCGCGAAGGCATCGGTCAGCGTCTGTGCCAGGCCGCTGGCCCCGGTCCAGACGCCGCCCTGGGAGAAACCGTCGAAGGTGGTCGACCCGATCAGCACGATGACGACCGCCGCCGCCCCGGAAACCTCGGGCATCCGCAGCGACCCGACCACCGGCCAGCGCAGCCGACAGCGGCGCTCCGACCACTCGAGGGGGGAAAGGAGCGCGAACAGGCCAAAGGCCACACCGAAGGCATCGGCGTTGCGCACCCACTTCTCGACTCCGAAGCAGCTCATTCCCACCAGCATCACCGCCGCGTAGGCGAGGGCGACGATCGCCAGGGACTCCGGGCTCTCCCTCCCGGTCCAGACCAGCTCCACCCAGGCGAAGAGCAGCAGCCCGATAGCCGCCGGCCATCGCCCCAGCCGCTCGGGATACTCGATCGGGGTGGGAAGGCCGCCCGAGACCCGCCCCGCGCCCCATCCGACCGCCCGGCCCACGGCACGCCACGGGCTGACAGCGGCGAAGACGTCGCCGAAGAGGACCGAGGCGAAGGGAATCCCGACCCAGACCAGCACGAATATCGCGGTCGGGGCGAGGTTGGCGGTCGTGGTCTGGCTGCCGGCGAACCCGGCCCAGACGATGACGGCGAAGGCAGCGACGCCAAGGGCGCCCGCGAGCCATTCGAGAAACCGGGGAACGGTGAACAGCTGCCGGGAGTGGAGTCCGGCAAGGACAGGGCGGGGCCAGAGCACCGCCAGGGCCACGAAGGACGCGATCAGTACGAGGGCGGCGCCCCAGGCGAAGAGCCAGATCGGAATCGGCAGGTCGGCGCGCTGGCCGACGCCGTGGGCCAGCGCCGGCGCCGGAACCAGCAGCGCGAGCGCACAGAGGGGCGCGGCTGCGGTGGCGAGGCGTCTCACCCCGGAGAAGATACGGCGGGAACCCTCAGCGGCAGCGTGAGACCGAGCTCAGCAGCGGCGAGGTCGAGGTGACGGCAAAGCCGTCGGCGTTCCTGACCAGCCCCTCGGTGGAGAGGTTGTCGTTGTAGTCGGCGCGGAAGCCGAGGCGCAGCTTCCGGCTGGAGGGGCATCGGTTCAGCCGGAAGACCCCACGCCCGCCGGCGGCGCTCGCCGGGATCCTGATCCTGAATCCCGAGAGCTGGGAGATCACGGCAGGCGCCGGCGAAATGAGCCCACGGGGAATCACGAAACGGATACGCGAGCCGTAGGGGCCAGAGCCCCTGACCGGCGTGACCTGGGCCGAGAGGAGGTTTTCCTTGCTCAGCTCGCTGTAGACGTAGAAGAGGAAGGAGTCCCGCTCGACCCCACGGAACGCCCTCACCTGCAGGTCGACGTCGGCGAGGTAGCGGCCCGGCTCCGACCCGACGTTCCGGGCGTACCCGGAGGCCAGTCCGCGACCGAGCTGCGTCGCCGCCGCACAGGTATTGACCTTCTCCAGCACCGGGTTGAGCGCCTTGATCCTGTCCGGCGGACAGCTGGCCGCAACGAACGGGCGAACTACGACGTGGCGATCGACGTAGATGTCGGCAAAGAGCGTCGCGAAGGGCGCCCGCTCAAAAAGCGCCCCGCTGCGGTCGGCGACGTCGCTGACCAGGGAAAAATCGGCCGAGAACCCGGTGGCCCCGGCCTTGGCGGCCGAGCTCTTGGCGCCCGGCCCGAGCAGCCCGCCGCTGAAGCGCTGGTAAGCGCCGGGGCCGGCAACCGCCTGCACCGAGGTCGCCAGGGCCACCAGCGCCACCAGGAGACACCCTGCTACCGCACGACGCGTGTTCACGCTCTCGATGATGGCAGCTCGACGCGCGGACCGGCTCAGGGGACTACTTGCACTTGCCCGAGCGGCTGATGATCTTCGAGGTGCCCGTGACCACGAAGTCGTTGCCGTCGGCCGGCGAGACCCCTGCCTTCGGGGCTGCGTTGTTGGAGTAGGTCCCCTGGTAGCCGGCCCAGATCTTCCTGCCGCTTGGGCACTTCCT
>JAUMBN010000069.1:0-1718 GCA_032119675.1 Solirubrobacteraceae bacterium
CGCCCGACGATCCCGGGATCAGGAGAATGCTCTGGGTTGCTCCCCTCTACCCGCTCGTCTACTGGTTCTTCTCCGCGATGGCTGGAGTCAGCGGCGCGATTCCCGGGTTGATCCTTGGGCCTCGGGACGAGGTGGTGTGGGAACCGATCCGCGCAGCCCCCGGTGACGCGGAGGGCGCGCACGAGTCAGGAACCACCTGATGGCCTGCCCACGAGGCAGCGGGCGGCAGAGAACCAGGCCTGCCTGCGCATCACCGATCCGTCCGTTGTTAGTACAACTGCGCCACGGCCACGGAAGGTTGCGGTAGCGTCATCCCCGTGGTCGTCTCTCCTGCAAGAAGAGCGGCAGCGATAGCCGCGGCAGGCGCCCTTGCGGCGCTGGCGCCGGCCCTGATACCGGCCTCCGCGCACGCCGCGGCCATCACCTACGCCGACGGAGGCAACGTCTGGATCGCCTCCCCCGACGGATCGGTCAGGAAGCAGCTGACCACCAACGCCACCGGCGACCTCAAGTACTACGGCCCCTCGCAGGCCGACAACGGGAAGATCGCCGTGATCTTCGGGAGGCTGAGCCGCGGCGCCTCCCAGATGCAGGTGCTCAGCTCGAGCGGGAAGATGGAGAAGACCGGCCTGCTCCAGCTCAGCACCTGCGGAGCCTTCGGGCAGCTCCCCACGGCCTTCGGCTACACCCGGATCGACCCGGCGGGGGAAGTGATCGCCTACGACTACGTCTGTACCAACACCGAGGCCGGCGGCGGCACCAACACCTACGTCGCGCTTACCTCGGCAAACCAGCCCGGCGGCTTCGTCGGCGCCGAGCCCCTCCAGGCGACCGGGGTCTGGCGGCCCAGCTGGCTGCCGACCACCGCACCCGGCGGCGCTGCGCCCGACATGGTCGTCACCAGCCAGGCGATGACGACGCTCGACAAGCTCTCGTGGATCACCCCGCTGGAGTCGCAGACCGTCTTCGCCAGCAACCCTGAGGCGAACACCTACATCTCGTCCGGATCGGTTTCGCGCACCGGCAACGTGCTCGCCTACGCCTGGAACGAGGCGGACGACTCCAAGAGCATCTATGTGGCCCGGCTCTCGGGGCCGTTCGAGCCGGGAGTTACAGGCACTTCGGAGTGCCGGCTGGTGAACTCCCGCGAGTCGCTCAACCCCTCGGTCTCCCCGGACGGCACCCGCGTTGCCTGGGGCGACGAGGGCGGCACGAAGGTCGCCGACGTAACCATCCCCGAGGGTGCGGGCAACCAGTGTGGCGGCACGACGAGGGTGATCTCCGCCAGCGGCGGGGATCCCGTCTTCAGCGCCGCCACGGCCCCGACCAGCGGTGGTGGGGGCGGCGCGTCCGGCCTGTCGGTCAAGGGCCCGAGCAAGGCAACCCGCGCGAAGGTCAGGAAGGGGCTGAGCTTCTCGACCCGGTGCGCGAAGAAGTGCACCGTCAAGGCGACGATGAGTACCGGCGGCAAGACGGTCGCCCGCGGCAGCAAGACGCTGAAGAAGAAGGGCACCGCCACGCTCAAGCTCCGCGCGAAGCTCGCCAGGACGGTCACCTCGGTAACAGTGAAGATCAGCAGCGGCGGCAAGTCCGCCACGCTGACCATCCCGGTCTCCGGCTGAGCGACTAGCCGGGGCGCCATCTCGTAGGGTCGCGGCGTGCTCAGCCATAACCAGCCGCACGGCCCGGCTCCCGAGACCGGGGGCAAGCCGGTCAAC
>JAUMBN010000070.1:0-8163 GCA_032119675.1 Solirubrobacteraceae bacterium
CACGTCGACCGCTCAATCGCCGAGCCGGACGCCTTCGTAAGGACCCACGCCCTGGGCACTTTCGTCCTGCTCGAGGCGGCCCGGGAGCGTGGCCTGCGCTACCTGCAGGTCTCCACCGACGAGGTCTACGGATCGATCGAGGAGGGCTCCTTCACCGAGGAGAGCCCGCTCGAGCCCTCCTCCCCGTACAGCGCTACCAAGACCGGCGCCGACCTGCTCGTCCAGTCCTACACGCGGACCTTCGGCATGGAGACGGTGATCTGCCGTGGCTCCAACAACTACGGGCCCTACCAGTACCCGGAGAAGCTCATCCCGCTGATGATCCTCAACGCCATGAGCGGCGACCCGCTGCCGGTCTACGGGGACGGCCGGCAGGTCCGCAACTGGCTCTACGTGCGCGACTTCTGCTCGGGCATAGGCCACGTGCTGGCCCACGGAGCCGCCGGCGAGGTCTACAACGTCGGCGGTCCCGACGAGTGCACCAACCTTGAGGTCGTCGAGCGGATCATCGAGCTCACCGGCGCCGACCCGTCGCTGATCACCTACGTGGAGGACCGCCCCGGCCACGACCGCCGTTACTCGCTGGGCTCGGAGAAGGTCAGGGCGCTGGGCTGGGAGGCGCAGATGCGCTTCGGCCAGGGGCTCGAGGAGACCGTCGCCTGGTACCGGGACAACCGCGAGTGGTGGGAGCCGATCCGCTCCGGCGACTACCGCGAGTACTACGAGCGCCAGTACGGCAGCTCGCTGGGCTAGAGCCGCTCGCCGGGCCCGCCGGGGGTCCCTAGCGGGCGTTCAGCTGCTGCGAGACGGTCTGCATCGGGGCGAGGCTCACCCCTACCGCCTTCTCGAACGGGCTGGACAGCGCGAACACGGCCGTTATCGATAGCGCAGGAACAATGCTCCAGACCAGCATCAGGGCCGGGTGCCGGGCGTTGACCGTGGATATCCCCATCACGACGGCGAGGATGAACCCGGAGACCATCAGCAGCACGATCACCATCGTGGGCAGGGATCGCTGCGCGACGGCCGACACGGCAGCCGATTCGGTGCCGAGCGTCCGCGCAGCGGTCACCAGGCTCGACACCTCCGGGCCGGGCGTCGTCGGCCTGAAGGCGTAGGTGTGCAGGGCATCCTGGAACCTGTCCAAAGGGATCGCCGAGGGAAGGCTCGCGATGTCGCCCCGGGCCAGGTCGTCCTTGTCCTGGTAGGCGGCCGCCTCGGTGAAGGTGGCCAGCTTCTCCCTCAGCTGCACGCCCTCGTCCCGGTCGGGAATGTTGTTGATCGCCCAGTTCATGTTGCGGACCGCCCCGGCCTCCCGCTCGACCGCCGCCTGCCCGGCCGAGACGGCGCCCCAGGTAACGGTGATGGCAAAGCCGACGAAGAAGGCGAAGGTCGCCGCCAGGCCGGTCAGGAGCCGGACCGACTCGTCGGAGAGCTTCTCGGCACTCTCCTCGCTGCAGCGCCGGGCGGCGATCGCACGGGCGGCGAGCATCACCGCTGCGAAGAACAGGAAGAGCACGGCGGCGATGGCCCACACCGGCAGCCCTGCGACGTAGCCCCCCATAGGCGACAAGCTACGGCCCGGCCCGGACCGGTTTCAACGTCAGCCGGTGCCGCTCAGCCGAAGCTTGCGATCTTCCAGCGGCCCGACTCCTTGGCCAGCTCCATGGTGGAGGTCTGGCTGGTCTTGTCGCCGGTCTCCGCCTTGACCGTGGCCTTGGCCTTTCCCGCGTCCTTCGGGTCGATCACCACGTCGGTGACGATCAGGTCGGAGTTGTCGGTCTGCTCCATCGCGTCGCTGACGGCTCCGCTGCAGCCCTTGGCGCCGCCCTCCTTGGCGATCTGCTGGGAGAGCTTCGCGGTCAGCAGCTGCGTGCAGATCTTCTCGCCCTCTCCCCGGTCGCCGTAGGCCTGCAGGTCCTCGACGGTTCCGGCGATCAGCTTCTCGGTGCCCTTGAAGTCCGAGGTCGAGTCGCTCGACTGGTTGCCCCCCTGGGTGCAGCCGGCGAGGGTCAGCGCGCAGATTGCGGGAAGGATCAGGAGGGCCCGGGTCATCGCTCCGGAGAGCGTACCGGGAGCGGGTAGGCTCGAAGCCTCCGCCGATGCCCCTCTCCGCCTTCACTCCCGCCGTCAGAGACTGGTGCACGAGGGCCTTCGAGGCGCCGACCGACGCCCAGGCGCAGGCCTGGCCGGCTATCGCCCGTGGCGAGCACGTCCTGATCAGCGCGCCCACCGGCTCGGGCAAGACGCTGGCCGCCTTCCTCTGGGGCATCGACCGCCTCGTCGCCGAGGGGGTCCCGGATAAGCCGAAGGCCGAGCGCGGTACCCGGATCGTCTACGTCTCGCCGCTGAAGGCACTGGCCTACGACATCGAGAAGAACCTGGTCACCCCGCTGCGCGGTATCGGCGCGGAGATCGACGTCGCGGTGCGCACCGGCGACACGCCGCAGAAGGAGCGGGCGAGGATGCGGCGCAATCCGCCGGACATTCTCATCACCACGCCGGAGTCGCTCTACCTGATGCTCACCTCGGGGGCAGCCGAGACGCTGACGAACGTCGAGGCGGTCATCGTCGACGAGATCCACGCCGTCGCGGCGACCAAGCGCGGCAGCCACCTCGCCCTGACCCTCGAGCGCCTCGCGTCGATACAGGAGGGCGACGACCCGCAGCGGATCGGCCTCTCGGCCACCCAGCGCCCGCTCGAGGAGATCGGCCGCTACCTGGGCGGCCCGCGCCGCGAGGTGACGGTGATCGACGCCGGCTCCACCAAGGAGCTCGACCTGAAGATCCACGTGCCGGTCGAGTCGATGGTCGAGCCCGACCAGGGCGGCGAGCGCCCCGAGCTCGAGCCGGTCGCCGGCGGCGAGGCGACCCGCCGCTCGATCTGGCCGGCGATCTACCCGGAGATCCTGCGGCTGGTGGAGGAGCACACCTCGACGATCGTCTTCGTCAACAGCCGCCGCGGCGCCGAGCGGCTCGCGCTGAGGCTCAACGAGCTGGCAAACGAGGGCGCCGACGACGACGCCCCGCCGCGCGAGATCGCCCGCGCCCACCACGGCTCACTGGCCCGCGAGGAGCGCATCGTGGTCGAGGAGATGCTCAAGAGCGGGCAGCTGCCCTGCCTGGTCGCCACCAGCAGCCTCGAGCTGGGGATCGACATGGGTGCGGTCGACCTCGTCCTGCAGGTCGAGTCGCCCAAGTCGGTGGCCCGCGGGCTCCAGCGCGTCGGGCGCGCCGGCCACTCGGTCGGGGAGGCCAGCCGCGGGCGGATCTTCCCCAAGTTCCGCGCCGACCTGCTCGAGTGCGCCGTGATCACGCGGCTGATGCGCGACGGGGAGATCGAGGAGACGGTGATCCCCCGAAACGCCCTCGACGTCCTCGCCCAGCAGGTCGTGGCGATCGCCGCCGCGGCCGGCGAGGAGCCGGTGGAGGTCGAACGCATCTACGAGCTGGTCACCGCCACCCACTCCTACTCCGAGCTGAGCCGCGAGCTTCTGGAGAACACGCTCGACATGCTCGACGGCCGCTACCCCTCGGCCGAGTTCGGCGAGCTGCGGGCCCGGATCGTCTGGGACCGCTCGGCCGGCACGATCCGTGCCCGCAAGGGCGCCGGCAAGCTGGCGATCACCAACGCCGGCACCATCCCCGACCGCGGCCTCTACGCCGTCGTGCTGCCCGACGGGCGGCGCGTCGGCGAGCTCGACGAGGAGATGGTCTACGAGGCCCGCTCGGGCCAGACCTTCATGCTCGGCGCCTCCACCTGGCGAATCGAGGAGATCGGCCGCGACCGCGTGGTCGTCACCCCGGCGCCGGGCGTGCCGGGGGCCCTGCCCTTCTGGCGCGGGGACAGCGTCGGAAGGCCGAAGGAGCTCGGCGGGAAGATCGGCGCCTTCGCCCGCCAGGCGCTCGAGATGGACCCGCAGGAGCTGGAGGACTCCTACGACCTCGACGAGCTGGCCGCCGCCAACCTCGTCGGCTTCCTGCGCGAGCAGCAGGAGGCCACGCGGGTCATCCCCAGCGACCAGACGATCGTCGTCGAGCGCTTCCGTGACGAGATCGGCGACTGGCGGCTCTGCGTCCTCTCGCCCTGGGGCGGCCGCGTCCACGCCGCCTGGGCGCTGGCCCTCAGCGCCCGGCTGCGCGACGAGTACGGGCTCGAGTCGGACGCGATCCACTCCGACGAAGGGATCATCGTCCACCTCCCCGACGCCGACGAGCCGCCCGACGGCGAGCTGGTGATGCTCGACCCGGAGACCCTCGAGGAGGTAATCGTCGCCGAGCTCGGGGCCAGCGCCCTCTTCGGCGCGCGCTTCCGCGAGAACGCCTCGCGCGCGCTGCTCATTCCGCGCGCCTACCCGGGCAGGCGCACCCCGCTCTGGCAGCAGCGCCTCAAGGCCCAGTCGCTTCTCGAGGTGGCCCGGCGCTACTCGGAGTTCCCGATCATCCTCGAGACCTACCGGGAGTGCCTGCGCGACGTGCTCGACGTGCCGGGCCTCCAGGAGCTGCTGCGCGCCCTGCACTCGCGCGAGATCTCGCTGGTCGAGGTGGAGACCCCGACCGCATCGCCGTTCGCCTCCTCCCTGCTCTTCGACTACGTCGCGACCTACATGTACGAGGGCGACACCCCCAACGCCGAGCGCCGCGCCGCCGCCCTCTCCCTCGACCGCGACCTGCTCCGCGAGCTGCTTGGCCAGGACGAACTGCGCGAGCTGATCGACGCCGGGGCGCTGGAGACCGTCGAGGAGGACCTCCAGCACCGCTCCGAGCGCACCCGTGCCGCCACCAGCGACGCCCTCGGCGACATCCTGCGCCGCGTCGGCGACCTCACCCCCACCGAGGCGGCCGAGCGCGTGCTGCCCGGCTGCGACGCGGAGCTCTTCCTCGAGACGCTGCGGCGCGAGCGGCGCGCGGTCAAGGTGCGCGTGGCCGGGCAGGAGCGCTGGATCGCCGCCGACGACGCCGGCCTCTACCGCGACGCGCTCGGCGTGGTGCCGCCCGGGGGCCTGCCCGACGCCTTCCTGGGCGAGGTGGAGAATCCGCTCGAGCGGCTGCTGGCGCGCTATGCCCGCACCCACGGCCCCTTCACCACCGCCCAGGCCCGCGAGCGCTACGGCGCCGACCCGTCGAGCGCGCTGGCGGCGCTCGAGCAGGAAGGGTCGCTGGTTCGCGGCGAGCTGCGGCCCGGAGGCAGCGAGCGCGAGTGGTGCGACGTCGAGGTCCTCAGGAGGCTGCGCCGGGCCTCCCTGGCCGTCCTGCGCCAGGAGATCGAGGCGGTGGACCGCAGCCGCCTGGCCGCATTCCTCCCCGCGTGGCAGGGCGTCGACCGCCACCCGAAGGGCGGGGCGGGTGTCGACCGCCTGCGCGAGGCGCTGGTGCCGCTGCAGGGGCTCGCGCTTCCCGCTGAGACCTGGGAGCGCGACGTGCTGCCGCGCCGGGTCGGAGCCTGGTCACCGGCCTGGATGGACCAGCTCTGCGCCTCCGGCGAGCTGGTCTGGGTCGGCGCCGGGGCGCTGGGCCGCAACTCGGGCCGGGTGGCCCTCTACTTCCGCGACGACGCCGCCGAGATCGGTCCGCCACCGGCGAAGGGGCGCGAGGATCCGCCGTCCGGGCCGGTTCACGAGGCGATCCGCGAGCGGCTCGCCGCCGCGCCCTCCTTCTTCACCGACCTGATCGCCGGCCTGGGCGACTTCTCGCCCGAGGAGCTCCAGGAAGGGCTCTGGGACCTCGTATGGGCCGGCGAGGCCACCAACGACGCCTTCGCGCCGCTGCGCGCGCCGCGCCTCACGCTCGCCCGCGCCGCCCGCGCCCGGGAGAAGGCCCGCTCGCGGCGCTTCGGCCGCCGGCGCGCCGGCGCCCAGGCCACCGTGCAGGGGCGCTGGTCGCTGACCGCGCCTCTCTTCGAGGGCGCGCCCGAGCCGGCCACCGCTCGCCGCGTCCAGGCCGAGCTGCTGCTCGAGCGCTACGGCGTGCTGACCCGCGAGCAGGTCCTGGCCGAGGGGCGCCCGGGCGGCTTCTCCGCGCTCTACCAGGCCCTCTGCGACCTCGAGACCCTCGGCGTCTGCCGGCGCGGCTACTTCGTCGAGGGGCTCGGCGGGGCGCAGTTCGCGCTGCCGGGCGCCGTCGAGCGGCTGCGCTCCACCCCGGCGCAGGAAGAGGCCGTGCCGCTCGTGCTCGCCGCCACCGACCCGGCCCAGCCGTGGGGCGGCGTTCTCAAGTGGCCCCAGCGCGAGGGCCAGGCCGGGGCCGGGCCACGGCGCGTGGCCGGCGCCTACGTCGTGCTCTGCGGCGCCGACCCGGTCCTCTACGCCGAGCGTGGCGGCCGCGGCCTGCTCGTACTGGTCGATGACGACGACCCGCGGATCGCGCCCGCCCTTGACGCGCTCGCCGAATGGGTTACCGGCGGGGCCGGGCGCGTCAAGCTCGCCCTGGAGCGCGTAAACGGGGAGCCGGTGGTCGGCTCCCCGTGGGAGCCGGTGCTCGTCGAGGCCGGCTTCCGCCAGGGTCCAAAGAAGCTGACGCTCTCGGCCTGAGCGGCGGCCGTACCTTTACGGCAGCCCATGCCCGAAGGCGACACGATCCACTACGCGGCCAACCGGATCCGCCCGGTCCTCGAGGGCCGCGTACCCGACTCGATCGAGACCCCGAACCGCCGCTTTGCCCGCGACCGCTGGCCCGAGCGCCTGGCCGGGCGCGAGGTGACCTCGGTCGACGCCTACGGCAAGCACCTCTTCCTGCGCTTCGAAGGCGACCTGGTCATCCACTCGCACCTGAGGATGACCGGCGCCTGGTCCACCCGGGCAGAGGGCGAGCGCCACCGGCGCGCGCCGCACCGCGCCTGGCTGGTGATGCGCGCCGCCGGCCACGAGGTCGCCGAGTTCGACGGCCCGGTCCTCGAGCTGATGACCGCCGCCCGTGCCCGTGGCGACCGTCGGATCGCCGGGCTGGGGCCCGACATCCTCGCCGAGCCGTTCGACGAGCAGCTGGCCCTGCGCCGCCTTCGCGAGGATGACCCGACGCGGACGATCGGCGACGCGCTGCTCGACCAGCGCACCGTCGCCGGCATCGGGAACATCTGGAAGTGCGAGGGCTGCTGGGAGGCGCAGGTCGACCCGTGGCGCCGGGCCGGCGAGGTATCCGACGAAGAGGTGCTGGCCATCCTGCGCGCCACCCGGCCCCGGATGCAGGAGACCGCGCGCCTGGGAATGCAGGCCCGCGACGAGCGGGCCTACGGGCGGGCCCGCAGGCGTTGCCGGCGCTGCGGCGAAAGGATCCTCGTGAGGGGACAGGGCGACGACAACCGGCCGACCTTCTGGTGCCCGGGATGCCAGCGCTGAAGCACCACCCGGACGCCGCCGGGCGGCCGCTGCGGATCGGCCACAAGGGCGCCCACCACATCGCCCCGGGCAACACCGCCGCCTCCTTCGAGGCGGCGCTGGAGGCCGGCGTCGACATGATCGAGTTCGATGTACTGCCCCGGCGCCTGGACGGCACCGGCGGGCTGATCCTCGCCCACGACTACCTCGACGCCACGCACCGGAGCCCGCTCACCCTCGAGGAGGGCCTCGCCCACCTCGCCGAGCCCCGCTACGCCGATCTTCGGCTCGACGTCGACCTCAAGCTCCCCGGCTACGAGGCCGTGGTCGTCGAGGCCCTGCACCGCCACGGCCTGGGCGACCGGGCGCTGATCTCCACGATGGAGCCCTCGAGCATCGACCTGCTGCGGGAGATCGCTCCCGAGATCCCGGTCGGGCGCTCCTTCCCGCGGGTGCGCCGCGACCCGACCTCCCACCCCGTCAAGCGCTGGCCGGCCTACGCACTGGTGGCCTGGTACCGCTGGCGGCTTCCGGCGATCGCCGCGCGCGACGTACGCCGGGGCCGGATCGACGCCCTCATGTGCCACTGGGCCTTCGTCACGCAGCGGCTGGTCGACGCGGTCACGGGAGCCGGCGGCGAGCTCTACGTATGGACGGTCGACGACGCCCGCCGCATCGCCGGCCTTGAGGCAATGGGGGTAACCGGGGTGATCACCAATGATCCCCGGCTCTTCGAGGCTCTCTAGCCTCTACGCAGTGAGCGAAGAGACGTACACGCTGCTCCAGAAGGTCCCGGTCTTCGAGACCCTGGGCGAGGACGACCTGCGCCGCGTCTCCGAGGTTGCGCTCA
>JAUMBN010000071.1:0-3064 GCA_032119675.1 Solirubrobacteraceae bacterium
GCTGGGCCAGGCCGACGTGGCTATCGGGATCGCCGGCCTCGCGCCGCTGGATGACTGGCGGGGCCGGGACGACGCGGGCGGCCGGCCCCTTGAGGCCACCTGGATTGCCGTAGCCGACGAGGTTGCTGCCGCGGCCGACCTGGCGCGCCGGAAGGATGCCGGCCAGCCGGCGGTCCTGCTCAGGGGGCTCGGCCGTTACGTGAGCGAAGAGGACGGCCCGGGCGCCACGGCGCTTCTTCGCGCGGCGGAAGAGGACCTCTTCCTCTAGCCGACCTTCTCGACCTTCCAGCTGCGCTGGCCACCGGGGCTCTCGACCTTGACCGTCTCCCCCGGTCCAGCCCCCAGCAGGGCCTTGGCCACCGGCGACTCGCTCGAGATCTTCCCCGACGGCGGGTCGGCCTCGGTCGGCCCGACGATGGTGAAGGTCTGCTCGCGGCCTGCCTCCACGTCGGTCACCGTCACCGGTACCCCGAAGGCCACCTTCCCGCTCTTGCCGTCAACTTCCGTGACCTTGGCTTTGCGCAGCCGCTCCTGAAGGCGAAGGATCTTGGTCTCCATGTGGGACTGCTCATCCTTGGCGGCGTGGTACTCGGCGTTCTCCTTGAGGTCGCCCTCCTCCCGGGCGGCCTGGATGCGCTTGGAGAGCTCGGCGCGGCGAGGACCCTCCAGCTCGGCAAGCTCGGCCTTGAGAGCCTCCAGGCCCTCCGGCGTGATCAGTTCGTCGTCTTCGGAACTCATGCCATAACCATCCCAGATGCCAGCGGGTCGCCGACGGCGGCCACGTCCCTGTCGGACTCGGGCACCCTCCCAACGGGGTAGCGATGACGGACCCGGTAGAGCGTGTCGCGCTCGAACGCCGGCCTGCCGGCACGGTGCGCCGCGGCCACGAGCTCCTCGGGTTCGAGCCGAACGCCGTGATGGCTGCCGGCCAAACGGCTGATGTTCTCCTCCATCAGCGTGCCGCCGAGGTCGTTAACGCCCCAGCGCAGGGCCTCGGTGGCCGCGTCGAGCCCCATCTTCACCCAGCTGGCCTGGAGGTTGGCGACCGTCCGGCCCAGGGCCAGGCGGAAGACCGCGGTGTGGGCCAGGTTCTCCCCACGGGAGATCTCCTCGATCCCGTGCGTGCGCCCGAGCAGCGTGTGGAAGGGAATGAAGGAGAGCGGGACGAATTCGGTTATCCCCCCGGTGCGCTCCTGGACCGAGCGGATGACCCGCATGTGCTCGGCCAGCTCCCACGGCTCCTCGATGTGGCCGAACATCACCGTGCTCGTCGACGGGATCCCGGCCCGGTGGCCGGCTTCGATGATCTCGACCCAGCGGGCCACCGGCAGCTTGTTCGGGCTGATCCGCTCCCGGACCCCGTCGTGGAGAACCTCGGCGGCGGTGCCCGGCGTGGACCCAAGCCCGGCGTCCGCGAGGCGCGCAAAGACCTCGCCCGGGGCCAGCCCGCTGATGTCGCACATGTGGGCTATCTCCATCGGGCTGTAGGCGTGGAGGTGGAGTTCCGGGGCGGCGGCCCGGGCGAGCCTGAGCCAGGCGAGGTAGTCCTCGAGCTCCCAGTCGGGGTGGATCCCCGACTGAATGCAGAGCTCGGTGGCCCCGAACTCGACCGCCTCGCCGACGCGGCGCAGGAACTCCTCGCGGTCGATCGTGTACGCGTCGGGGGAGCGGCGGCCCTGCCCGAACCCGCAGAAGGCGCATCCCACGGTGCAGACGTTGGAGATGTTGATGTTGCGGTTGACCACGAACGAGACCCCGTCGCCGGCGACCTCCTGACGAAGCGCGTCGGCGGCGAGCCGGATCTCCTCGACCACCTCGGGCCGGCGCTCGGCGAAGAGGGTGGTCAGCTCCTCCGGCGCCAGCTCCTCACCACGGGAAGCACGCTCGATCGCGCCCGCGGCCAGGTCGGGACGCAGCGGGAACGGAGGCTCGCGGCGTCCCGAGCCTCCTCGGGGAATGAAGCTCCAGTACCGGGAGGCGATGGTGTCGAGCACCGATGGTGCGAGCCAGTCGGCGTCGATATAGGACGGGTAGACGCAGAGCCGCTCCGAGACGGCGACGCCCTGGTCGCGCAGCTCGCGGCGCACCTGGGTCGGCGAAGGGAACGGCTGCTCGGGCGAAATGTGGTCGCCGTTGGCCGAGAGGCCACCGAGGTCGGTGGCCCCGGCGCGGACCAGCTCCGGCCAGGCGCCGGAAAGGTTGGGGGGCACCTGGATTCCCACGCCGGGCAGGGCCCTGGCCGCGTAGTCGACAAGGCGCTCGAGCTCCTCGACGGTCACCCCGGTGGCCCAGTCCGGCAGGTCGGCGGCGGGCCGGTCCCCTACCCCGGTAGCCCAGAAGCGCCTGGCCGTCTCGTCGGCCAGGTCGGCGACCTCTAGCCCGTAGTAGGAGTCGTGGGGAACGAAGTTCTGGAGGATCACCTCCTGGATGTGGCCGTGGCGGCGGTTGACGGCGGCGAGCGCGTCGAGGGCGGCGAAGCGGTCGGACTCGTTCTCCCCGATACCGACGAGGATCCCGCTGGTGAAGGGGATCTTCAGCTCGCCCGCCGCCTCGATCATCTCGAGCCGGACCGAAGGGCTCTTGGTGGGAGACCCCTGATGGGCCGGGAGGTCGTCGCGCAGCGACTCGAGCATCAGCCCCTGCGAGGCGGTCACCTCCCGCAGCCGCAGGAGGTCCTTCCGGTCGATCACGCCGATGTTGGTGTGAGGGAGAAGGCCCCGCCGGAGCGCGCGCTCGCAGGCCCAGGCGACGTAGGAGGTGAAGTCTTCGTGCCCCCACCCGGCGAGCATCTCCGCGACGCGCGGGTTGACCTCGGGGCGCTCCCCGGTGAGCACCAGCAGCTCCTTGGCGTTCCGGCGCACCGCCTGCTCGATCTGGCGCTCGACCTCGTCGGGGTCATGGAGGTGGGCCTGGTGGGTCTTGAATGCGCAGTACTTGCAGTAGCACTGGCACGTCCGCGAGAGCGAGAGCGTGTAGTTGCGCGAAAAGGTGACCCGGCGGCTCATGGAGCGAGCGAAGTCTATGGCCCGGACGCGAGCCTGGAGACCAGGTCGGCGCCTTCGCG
>JAUMBN010000072.1:0-5149 GCA_032119675.1 Solirubrobacteraceae bacterium
TCGCCATCAAGAACAACCGGCCGGTGGCCGGCGCGCGGCTGATGATGGGCTCCGACCTGCTCGGCGACCACCGTGCCTCGCACGACGCCTTCCTCGTGCAGAAGCTGCGGGGCGCCGGGGCGATCGTGGTCGGAACCACCAACCTTCCGGAGTTCGGGGCCACCGCCACCACCGAGCCGCGCCGCTTTGGCCCGACCCACAACCCCTGGGACCTCACCCGCACCCCGGGCGGCTCCTCCGGCGGCTCGGCCGCCGCCGTGGCCGCCGGGATGGTGCCGCTGGCCCACGCCAACGACGGCGGCGGCTCGACCCGCATCCCCGCCGCCTGCTGCGGGCTGGTGGGCCTGAAGGCCCAGCGCGGCCGCGTCTCCCAGGGGCCCGACATCGGCGGCTCGATGCTGGTCTCCGACCTCGTCGTCAGCCGGACGACGGCCGAGAGCGCAGTTGCCCTGGACATCATGTCCGGCTACGAGCCGGGCGACTCCTACTGGGCCGCCGCTCCCGACCGGCCCTTCACCGAGCAGATGGCCGACGAGCCCAGGGGGCTGAGGATCGCCTCCACGACCCTCACCCCGCTCGAGGGAACCCCGGTCGACCCGGCCTGCGTCCAGGCCGTGGCCGACGCCGCCGACCTGCTGCGCGAGATGGGCCACGAGGTCGTCGAGGTAGACCCGCCCTGGCAGGTACCCGGCATGCTCGAGCTCTTCTCCGCCGTCTTCGGCCCCCAGGTCGCCCTCGGGATGGCCTTCGGGATGATGACCACCGGCCACGAGCCCACCGCGGAGAACGTCGAGCCGATGAGCCTGGTGATCTGGGAGCAGGTCCAGCAGATGACCGGCGTAATGACCGCCGGCGCCGACGTCCAGCTCCAGGCTCTCTCCCGCTCGATCGTCGCCTGGATGGCCGACTTCGACATGGTGCTCACCCCGTCGCTCGCCGAGGCCCCGGTGCCCCTGGGCACGATCGACACCTGCGCGGATGACCCGATGGGCGCCTTCGCCCGCGCCGGCCGGTTCACTCCCTACACGGCGATCGCCAACTGCACCGGCTCGCCGGCGATCTCGGTGCCGCTCTTCCACCGCGAGGACCTCGACCTCCCGCTCGGCGTCCAGCTGATGGGCCAGCCCGAGGGCGAAGGCGCGCTTCTGGCGCTGGCCGCCGCGCTGGAGGAGGCCCGCCCGTGGGCCGGCCGCCGCGCCCCTGCCGGCGCCGGCGCCTGAGCGGTCGCCCTGGGCTCAGGCGAGTCCCAGCACCTCGGTAAACGAGAGCGGGGAGATCCCCAGCTCGCGAAAGCCCGCAACGCCGTCGACGGAGGTCATGTCGGCGCCGAGGAAGGCCTCCGGGTCCCACGCCTTGGGGAGGCCGTCGCTTCCGCCCAGCAGCCGCAGCGACGAGGCCACCCAGGAGGGAGAGGCCGGCACGACCAGCCGCCGGGCCGCGGCGGCCCGCAGCCCCAGCCGCGCCACCTGCCGGCCGCGCAGCCGCTCGGGGCCGGCGAGCTCGACGCGGCGGTGGCCCGGCTGCGCGCCGCGCGACAACTCGGCCTCGACCGCCGCGACCACGTCCTCGACCCAGGCCGGCTCGAAGGTGCCGCGGCCGCCGCCCGAGAGCGGGAAGAGCGGGAGGCGGGCCAGGGCCGCGGTCGCGGCCTGCAGGTCGTCGTCGGCGCCGGCCACCAGCGAGGAGGCGAAGGTAGTCGTCGGAAAAGAGGCACTGGCCACCGCATCCTGCGCGATCGCCTTGTCGCGCAGCAGGCGCGTCGGCGCGTCGAAACCCGCGCCCAGCGCCGACATGAAGAACATCCGCTCGACCCCGGCCCGCTCGGCGGCCTCGACCAGGCGCCAGGTGGCGATCGAGCCGAGCTCCTCGATCGTCGCCCGGGGCTGGTCGCGGGAGCCGGCGGCCAGGTGGATCACCGTCCGCACGCCGCGCACCGCATTGCGCAGGGCCCGGTGGTCGGTCAGCTCGCCGAGGGAGATCTGCACCTTCACGCGCTCGGCCCCGAGCCGGCGCGGGTCCCTCACCAGGCAGCGCACGGGAGTCCCGGAATCGGTGAGCCGCGGCAGCAGCGACGAGCCGATGAAACCGGACGCGCCGGTGACCAGCAGCATGGCCTGAGCGTACCGCGGCACGACGGCCCTCCCCGGTACTCTGCGGCCAACAGGAACTTCGCACTCGAAGGAGAAGAGAAGCCAACGATGGCCTACGTAATCGCTGAGCCGTGCATCGGCACCAAGGACAATTCGTGCGTCGAGGTCTGCCCGGTGGACTGCATCCACCCGACCCAGGACGAGCCCGACTACGACAAGGTCGAGATGCTGTACATCGACCCCGAAGAGTGCATCGACTGCGACGCCTGCGTCGAGGCCTGTCCCGTGGACGCCTGCTTCGCCGAGGACCAGCTGCCCGACGAGTGGCAGAAGTTCGCGCAGATCAACGCCGACTACTACGCCGGCAAGTCCTGATCCGCCGGGCCGCCCCGCGGCCTAGGCCATAGGAAGCTCTGTGCCGACCGGCCTGGGGCCTTCGCCCGGGCCGTCGGAGGCCGGCGCCGCCTGGATGATCGGCAGCTCGTCCGGGAAGATCGCCACCAGCCCGCGGGCCGCCTGGCGAATCGCCTGGGCGGCGGGGTCGTCGGGGTCGGCAGCGACCAGCGGCACCCCGGCGTCGGCCTGCTCGCGCAGCGGCATGGTCAGGGGGACCCTGCCGAGCAGTGGCACGTCGAGCTCGTCGGCGAGCTCCTGGCCGCCTCCCTCGCCGAAGATCGCGTAGCGCTCGCCGTCGGGGGTGACGAAGCCGGCCATATTCTCGATCACGCCCCCCACCTCGAGGCCGACCTTGCCGGCCATCTCGGCCGAGCGGCGCGCCACCTTCTGGGCGGTCGGCTGGGGAGTGGTGACGATCACGAACTGGGCCTGCGGAAGGAGCTGGGCGAGGGTCATAGAGACGTCGCCCGTGCCCGGGGGCAGGTCGACGAGCAGGAAGTCCAGGGCGCCCCACTCGACGTCCTCCAGGAACTGGGTCAGAGCCTTGTGGAGCATCGGGCCGCGCCAGACAACGGCGGCGTCCTCCTCCACGAAGAAGCCGATCGACATCACCTTCACGCCTCCGGCCTCCAGCGGGATGATCTTGCGCTGCGCCGAGACCGGCGGGCGGCCGGCGACACCGAACATGCGCGGGATCGAGTAGCCCCAGACGTCGGCGTCGAGCACCCCGACGCTCTTGCCGTCGGCCGCGAGCGCGGCGGCGAGGTTGGCGGTCACCGAGGACTTGCCGACCCCGCCCTTGCCCGAGCCGATGCAGACGACGTTGGCCACCTGGGCCAGCGCACCCTCGGGGAGCGAGCCGCGGCCAAGCTTGCGCTGCAGCTCGCCCTTCTCCTGGTCGCTGAGCACGTCGAAGGCGACCGAGACCGAGGTGACGCCGTCGACCCCGCCCGCGGCCTCGGCCACCGCCTGCTCGAAGTGGCCCTTGATCGGGCAGCCGGGTGTGGTCAGCGAGACGGTCACCGCCACGGCGCCGTCGCCTGAGATGTCGATGGAACGGACCATCCCCAGCTCGACGATCGAACGCCTCAGCTCGGGGTCGATCACCACCTCGAGGGAGCTCATGATCTCTTCGCTAGTAGCCATGGGTCCCATTGTGGCAAAGCCCCGCCGGCCGGCCGGGGCGCGCGGCGCGATACCGCTACCGCCGGCCTGAGCGCCTGCGCGGCGGGCCCCGAAACGACGACGGCCCGCCGGTGGGCGGGCCGTCGGTACTGCTCAGTCTTCCTGCGCTCCGCTCAGGCAGCGACCTTCTGGAAGCGCTCGACGACCGGGCTGATCCGCTCCTCGACCGACGAGGTCACCTCGTCGACCAGGCGCGTGGCGTCCTTGCGGACGACCTTGATCTGCTTCTCGGCGTCGCGGCGGCGGGTACGCAGCTCGCGCTCCACGCGGGTGCGGTTGCGCTTGAGCTCGCGCTCGACGCGGTTGCGGCGCTGGCGCACCTGGCGCTCGACGCGGTTGCTGGCGGTGCGGCCACGACGCTCGAGCTTGTTGAGCTCGCGGGTCGCGGCATCGCGGTCGCCCAGCTCGCGAAGCTCGCTGATCGCCTCGACGAGGGTGTCACGCACGGCGAGCGCGGCGCCAACCTGGAGGTAGGCGGCCCGCTCGACGGGGCTGGTCTCGACCTTCGTCCTGGTGGCGCGGGTCTTGGTCTGCGCCCCGCTCTTCGCGGCGCTCTTGCGGGCGGCCGGCTTGCGGGCCGTGGTCTTGCGGGTGGTGGATGCCATTTCTTCCTTTCCCTTCAAACTACTTAGAACTAATGAGATTAGATCTGAAGACTATCAAAGTTGCGAACAGGTGTTCGCTGCTGCCCACAGGTAAACCGGGCATTGCGGGCGGTTACAGCCCGTCAACCGCTGCGAATAGGGCGCAAACCGCCGTAAATACGGGCTTCGCTCAGCCGCGGATTATTCGCTCGGCGCCGTCGGCGCCCTCGGCGGTGGCCGCGGCGACCAACGCCGCACGGGCGTCGAAGTCGGCGAGCTGGAAGTCGAGCGGCCCGCCGGTCCCCTCGAAGCGCACCACCCCGCCGGCCTGGCGCACCACGTACTGGGCCGCAGCGGCGTCGACGGCGCGGCAGCCGCCGAGCGAGACCATCGCGTCGGCGCGCCCGGCCGCCACCTGGCAGCAGGAGATCGCCACCGAGCCCATCACCCTCACCCGGTTGGCTCCCTCGACCAGGCCGTCGACCGCACGGGCCACCGAAGCCGGCGCCGACATCTCGGCAAGAACGAGCTCCAGGCGCCCGTCGGGCAGCCGGCGCTCGGGGAGGACCGGGCCGAGCGGCTCACCGTCGAGACGGGCGCCGTCGCCGGCGACGGCCGTCCACTCCTCCCCCGTGCCCAGGTCGTGAACGAAACCGAAGAGAACGTCGCCCATCGTCGGCCCGGTGGCCACGGCAACCGAGAGCGATGCGGCGCGCAGGCCGCGCTTGGCGTTGAGAGAGCCGTCGATCGGGTCGATCACCACGAACACCTCCGGGTCCCCGAAGTCGACCCGGCCACGCTCCTCGGAGATCGCGGTGAAGCGGGCCCCGCTCTCGTGCAGGGCCTCGAGCTCGGCAAAGACGGCGTCCTCGGCGGCCAGGTCGATCGCCAGGG
>JAUMBN010000073.1:0-13827 GCA_032119675.1 Solirubrobacteraceae bacterium
CACCAGCGAGGAGGGGCAGCAGCGTGCCGCACGCCGATATCAACGGGCAGTCGATCCACTACGAGGACACCGGGGGCGACGGTCAGGCGATCGTCTTCTCGCACGGCTTCTTCATGAGCGGCGGGATGTTCGAGCCGCAGGTGCAGGCCCTGAAGGACCGCTACCGCTGCATCACCTGGGACGAGCGGGGCCACGGCGAGACGGTCACCAGCACCGACCCCTTCACCTACTGGGACTCTGCCGACGACCTGGTCGGCCTGCTCGACCACCTGGGAATCGAACAGGCCGTGCTGGCCGGGATGTCACAGGGCGGCTTCCTCTCGCTTCGCGCCGCGCTGGCCCACCCTGAGCGGGCGCGGGCGCTGATCCTCATCGACAGCCAGCCCGGCCCGGAGAACCCCGACACGCTTGAGGGCTACAACCAGATGATCGCCGCGTGGACCGCCCCGGGCGGACCCCCACAGGAGGTGGTCGACACCGTCGGGGCGATCATCCTCGGCGCCGGCTTCGACGATCCGAGCTGGATGGAGGCAGCCCGCAACATGGACCCCGACACCGTCCACCAGATCTACGAAACCCTCACCACCCGCGACGACGTAACCCCGCGCCTGGAGGAGATCGGGATCCCCGTGCTGGTGATCCACGGGGACCAGGACGTCGCGATCTCCATCGACGTCGCCCGCGCCTACGTGACGCAGCTCCCCGACGGCGAGCTGGTCGAGGTGAAGGGAGCCGGCCACGCCGCCAACCTCAGCCACCCCGGGCCGACGAACGCCGCGATCGAGGCGTTCCTGACGCGGATCTGACCGACGGCGCGGCAGCTGTAGCCGCAGGTTCGGAGCGGAAAACTAGGACCCGGACGCAACCAGGCGCAGGCGCAGCGTGCCAAGCGAGACGACCTCGCCCTTCGTCTTTACCCCCGCGGCCTTGAATGCCCTGGCGGCCCTGGAGATGTTGCTGACCCGCAGGTGGAGAGAATCGATCGAGTCGCTCCGGCTCTTGCGGAGCTGGACGAGCGGACCGCTCGACAGGCGGTAGGTGCCGCCCCGGGAGGGCTTTGACGGTGCCATCAGCTTGCGCCAGGACCCGGGGTTTCTCGAGTTGATGACCACGCGGGAGACGTTGATGACACCGGCCTCGTTGGCCGGGGCGACGCGGGTCGGCTTGCCGCTCGGGAAGTTGTAGGCACAGAACTGGGCGGTAAACCGGCTGGCCTGCGAGTAGGTGGGCAGCTCGACGCGCGTGTAGAAGAGCTCGTCGCCGTTGTAGAGGGGGATCGGTGGGCTGTGCCTGATCCCGCGCGCGTCCAGCGCGGCCGTGAGGCCGTCGAGAGTCGGGGGCTCGAAGGTTGCAAACTGGTCGCCTGCGATTGGGGGAATACCCGCGCCCAGCTCGATGTTGAGGTTCCCCAGGCGAACCCCGCCCGAGCTGATCGGCTTGTAGGTGGCAAACGGCCAGGCGGCCGGGAGCCCCAGGTCGATCAGGGCGTCGTAGAGACGCTTTGCCTCAGGCTCCGTGGTGATGCTCGTCACGTGGTTGAGGTCCGAGACCACGCTGGTGGAGGCGGCGCTGCTGGTTCCGGTGAGGCCGGCCCCCATCGCAAGGGTCAGCACGGAGGAGATCATGACTCGCCTGAGCCAGGGGCGGGGAGAGTTCATGGGCCGAGGTTAACGGCGGCCGGGCGAACCGGGCGCCGCTAGTCCGACTTCGGCGGGAAGAGCGAGAGCAGCAGGAAGAAGATGATCAGGGCAAAGGCGGTGAGAGTCAGCGTGGGGATCGTTATGTAGTCGAACGGGGCTAGCCCCTCGAGCCACTTCGTGGCGCACCCTCCCCCGCCTGTCTTGCACCCCTGGCTCTCAAGCGACGGGTTCGCCTCGACGTAGCGGTGCCAGGTGGCGATGCCGGCGCCGACGACCGCGACCGCAACGGCGAGCCAGGCGATCAGGCGCTGCCGGAAGATCGCGGCCAGGAGCAGGATCGGCACCAGCGGGTACATCGCGTAGCGCTGGTACCAGCAGAGCTTGCACGGGATGAAGTTGGAGTACTCCGAGAAGAACAGGCTCCCGGCCGTTGCCAGCAGCGCGATCACGAATGCAATCCACAGTTCCGAGCCGCGCAGCCCGACCCTGAGCCAGTCGAAGGCGCGCCGGGAAGGCTTGAAGAAGAGCCCGGTCAGCGCGAGCACGGCCATCACCAGCAGGAAGGCCTGCCCGACCAGGGCAAAGGCGGAGATGATCTGTACGAAGGGCTCGGTGAGGGGCTTCACGGGTTCCGGGTGAAGGTAGCCCACGAGCGGGAGCGACGGGACTCGAACCCGCGACCTCCGGCGTGACAGGCCGGCGCTCTAACCAACTGAGCTACGCCCCCGTGGCGCCGGGAGAGTATGACAACCGGCCGCGGGCCGGTGCCTGCCCGCAACTCGCCGTGGCCTGTCGTGTTCGAGGCGGTACACGAAGTTCAGCTCTAGGAAGGAGCGAGACAATGACAAGGAAGTCACTCACCACCATTTCCGCCGCCGCGCTGGCAGTGCTGGCCATCGTCCCGACGGCCTTTGCCGCGACCCTCACCGGGGGCGAGAACTCGGAGCGCCTTATCGGCACCAGGGTCGCCGACACGATCAGCGCCGCAGGCGGTAACGACCGCGTATTCGCACTGGCCGGCGACGATTCGATCGACGCCGGCGCCGGCAGCGACCTCGTCGTGGCCGGAAAGGGCAACGACACCGTCGACGGCGCAGCCGGCAACGACCGCGTCTTCGCCGGCGAGGGTGTCGACACGGTCCGCGGCGGCGAGGGCAACGACCGCCTCTGGGCCATGGCCCGGGTCGATGTCAAGGCCGACGACCCCTCGGCCGACACCGTCGACGGCGGCGCCGGAGACGACCGGATCATGACGCGCGACGGCGAAGCCGACAGCGTCACCTGCGGGGAGGGCAGCGACCGCGCCGTGCTCGACAACCAGGACGTGATCGCCGACGCAACCGCCGAAAGCCCCAACGGCTCCTGCGAGACAGTTGTCCGCGGCGAGCCCCGCGCCCGCGACGCCGACACCGTCCAGGAGAAGGCGATGGAGCGCCTCGCCGACCTGGCCGCCCGCTGGAAGGCCCGCCTCGGGCGCTAAGCCCACGGCAGCCAACACGGCAGGCCCAAGGGCCCCGCTCCGGCGGGGCCCTTTTCGTTGCGGCGGGGCCCGCACGGATAACCTGAGGCCGTGCTGGAGACGCCCGCACCCCACGACGACAACCCGCTGCGGCTGATCGTCCAGGACATTGCCGACGACCGGGCGGCGACCGTCCCGTGGCCGCCGGGTCCTCGCAGCTTCAGCCTCGGCCGCACGCGACAGTACGCGCGCAATCCGCTGCCGCTGATGATCGACCTCTACGAGCGGTACGGCCCCGTCTACACGCTGAAGGTCCTGCACTTCAACGTCGTGATGATGCTCGGCCCCGAGGCCAACCACTACATGCTCGTCTCGAACGCCTCCAACTTCCGCTGGCGCGAGGGCCACATGCGCGACCTGATCCCCCTCCTCGGGGATGGGCTGCTCACCATCGACGGCACGCTCCACCGCTCCTCCCGCAAGCTGATGATCCCCGCGTTCCACCGCGAGAAGATCCGCTCGGCCACGGAGATCATGGAGGAGGAGGTCGCCGCGGCGGTGGGCACGCTCGTTCCCGGCCAGGTGATTGACCTTTACGACTGGACCCGCCACCTGGCCCTGCGGATCGCCATGCGCGCCCTCTTCGGACTCGACCCCGACCTCTCCCGCGCCGGCGACTTCGACGCCGCCGAGGAGTTCGAGGCGGCGCTCTCCTTCCACGCCCGCGACGTGGCCATGCAGCTGGCGCGCGGGCCGGGCACCCCCTACGCCCAGGTGCTCAAGAGCCGCGCCCGGCTCGACGAGCTCGTCTACGCGGAGATCGCCAGCCGGCGGCAGAGCGGCCGGCGCGGCGACGACGTTCTCTCCCTCCTGCTCGACTCATCCTTCGAGGACGGCGAGCCGCTGAGCGACAAGCAGATCCGCGACCACGTGATGACGCTGCTCTTCGCCGGCCACGACACGACGACCTCGACGGTGGCCTTCATGTTCTATGAGCTCTCGCGAAACCCGGGGCTGCTCGAGTCACCGGAGATCACCCCGGAGATGATCCTCGACGAGACGCTGCGCATGTACCCGCCGGCCTACATCGGCCCGCGCCGCTCGGTGGAGCCCTACGAGTTCGCCGGCGTGACCGTCCCCGGAAACGTCCACGTCAATTACTGCTCGTGGGCCAGCCACCACCTCCCCGACGTATGGGACGAGCCGGAGCGCTTCGACCCGATGCGCTTCACCGAGGAAGGGAAGGCCGCCCTGCGAAAGGGGCAGTACATCCCGTTCGGCGGCGGTTCGCGCACCTGCATAGGGATGCGCTTCGGACAGGCCGAGATCGGCGTGATCATGCGCTCGGTGCTCGAGCGCTTCCGGCTGGAGCTGATGCCGGGCTACGAGCTCGACACGCGCCTGGCGCCGACGCTCTCGCCGCGGCGCGGCATGCCGATGACGGTGCGTTCCGCGGGCCCGGCGCCGATCCTCGACTCGAGCTCGCAGCCGGCGGTTGAGCCGGCGGCCGCCTGACCGCTGCCGGCGGCACGCGGAGGACCGGCCCAGGGCACGCGAAAGCCGGCGCCGGGAGAAGACCCGACGCCGGCTCGCGTTACCGCAGGAGTTTCCGACTGCTAGGCGGCCGGGGCCGGCGGCTCGCCGCCGGGATGCGCCGTGCCGGGGGCCGGCATGGCGGGAGTCGACTGCCCCTTGGCGCCGATCAGCGCGTAGTAGGCGGTCGGGATGAGCACGCCAATCCACGGATAAACGAGGATCGCCAGCACGATGAATGCGACGACCCCGAGTATCGGCAGCACCGCGGCGATAAGCCCCGCGACGAGGGACACGACGAAGATCCCGATGTAAACCAGGATCATCAGCCCGAACAGGCGCCAGCGGTTGCCCTTGGTGAGCTCACCGCTGCGGCTCATCGAGGTGAAGACACCCTTGTCCTCGATGACCATCACCGGAAAGGCGACCAGCCACATAAGTCCCAGGATGATGCCGGGAATGATGAAGAAGACCAGGCCGATGGACACGAGGACGCCGATCACGATCGAAAGGCCAAGCAGGGGAAGAAGCTTGGGGTTGATGCTCTTGAGGAGTTCGCCGACCGACCAGTCGACCTTCCCGTCCTCGCGAACGTCCTGGACCACCCTCGAAAGGACCCCCTGGATGTAGAGGGTGGCGATGACCGCCGCGATGAAGTAGATCAGGCCAATCAGCCACCCACGGTCAGAGAAGTAGCTGAGAATCCCAACCGGGATGAAAAGGATCAGGGCGATGACCCAGATCGTGGCGAAGGCCTTCTTCCACGTTTCTGTGGTCTCGCTGATTACTCCGCCGATGTCGATGTGACCCGGTGAACTGCTGCCTGCGGTAGTCATTTCGTTGAAATCTCCTTGATTTCAGGGTTTTTAAGCCCTCTGAAGGTCAGAGGGACGGAACTCCTTCGGGAAGGTTCGCCACCGCGGCGTCCATATCCTCCTGCGAGAACTCGGGATCTTCGAGCGTTCCGGCCAGGAAGGCGTCGTAGGCGGCGAGGTCGAAGTTGCCGTGGCCGCAGAGTCCGAACAGGATTACCCGCTCTTCGCCGGCCTCCTTCGCCTCAAGCGCCTCGTCGATGGCGCCGCTGATGGCGTGGGTCGGTTCGGGTGCCGGGATGATGCCCTCGGTCTGGGCGAAGGTCGTCCCGTTGCGGAAGCACTCGGTCTGGTTGTAGGCGCGGGCGTCGACCAGCCCCTCGTGCACCAGCGCCGAAACGAGCGGGGAATCGCCGTGGTAACGGAGGCCGCCGGCGTGCATCGACGGCGGCACGAACTTATGGCCCAGCGTGTACATCGGCATGATCGGGGTCATCCCCGCGATATCGCCGTGGTCGTAGGCGTAGACGCCCTTGGTGAGGGTCGGGCAGGCGGCCGGCTCGGTGGCCAGGTAGCGGGTCCTGGCCCCGTCCCGCAGGTTGCGGCGCAGCCACGGGATCGTCAGGCCGGCAAAGTTTGAGCCGCCACCGACGCAGCCGATGATCACGTCGGGCTCCTCGCCGGCCATCTCCATCTGGAGGATCGACTCCTGGCCGATCACCGTCTGGTGGAGGAGCACGTGGCCGAGAACCGAGCCCAGGGCGTAGTTGGTATCCGGGTCCTGCGCGGCCACCTCGACCGCCTCGGAGATCGCGATCCCCAGCGACCCGCTGTCGTGCTGGGCGTTGTCGCGCCCGGCCTGGGTCAGCTGGGAGGGGGAGCGGTGAACGGTCGCGCCCCAGGTCTCCATCGCCGAGCGGCGGTAGGGCTTCTGGTCGTAGGAGCCGCCGACCATGAAGACCTCGCACTCCAGCCCGAAGATGCCGCATGCGAAGGCCAGCGACGAGCCCCACTGGCCGGCACCGGTCTCGGTGGCGAGCTTCTTGATGCCGGCCTTGGCGTTCTCGTAGGCCTGAGGGACCGCGGTGTTGGGCTTGTGCGAGCCCGAAGGCGAGACGCCCTCGTACTTGTAATAGATGTGCGCCGGGGTATCGAGCGCTTTCTCCAGGCGGCGGGCACGGTAGAGCGGGGTCGGGCGCCACAGGCGGTAGGCGTCGCGGACCTCCTCAGGGATCTCGACCTCGGGCTCGGGGGTCATCTCCTGCTCGAGAAGCCCGGGCGGGAAGATCGCCAGAAGCTCCTCGGGCGCGGCCGGCTCCTTGGTGGCGGGGCTGAGCGGCGGCAGCGGCTCGCCGGGCAGGTCGGGCATGAGGTTGATCCAGTGGGTGGGGATCTGGTCCTCGTTCAGCAGGTACTTGGTGGTTTCGTCCGACATTCCGTCTCGCTCCTTGCGGTTTCCTTGGGAAGGGAGGCATCCTAACCGCCGATAGCCTGCGGATGTATGGAAATTGCGGTCATCGGGGCGGGTCCGGCGGGACTGTGCTGCGCGAGGGCGCTGCGCGAGAGCGGCCACGGGGTGACCGTGTTCGAGAAGAGCCGGGGGCCCGGCGGGCGGATGTCGACCCGCCGTGCCGGAGAGCTGCGCTTCGACCACGGCTGCCCGATCCTCGAGGAGGGCGCCGCCGCAGCCGCCTTCCGCGATGCCGGCGCCGGGGTCGAGCCGTTCGCCGACGGGGCGGTACCGGTACCTGCCATGAATGCCGGCGCGAAGGCGCTGGCGCAGGGAACCAATCTGCGGGTCGCGGTCGAGATCGAGCGGGTCTCCGGCGCACCCGGGGGGCTGGAGCTTTTCGCCGGCGGCGAGAGCGTGGGCCGGTTCGAGCGGGTGGCGGTCACCGCGCCGGCACCTCAGGCCGCCAACCTCCTCGCCGACGTCGCGCCGGCGCTCGCCGACCGCGCCGCCGAGGCCCGGTTCTCGCCGTGCTGGGCGGTCATGGCGGCCTGGGAAGACGAACGCCTGCCGGGGGACGTCGACCTGGTGCGCGACCCGTTCCCGGAGGCCGAGCTGGCCTGGGCGGTACGCGAGTCGGCCAAGCCCGGCCGTGAGCCCGGCGAGCGGTGGACGCTCCAGGGCGGCCCCGGGTGGAGCGGAGAGCACCTGGAGGCCGAGCCGATCGAGGTCGAACGCCACCTGCTGGGAGCTCTCAGCGTCGCACTACAGGCCGGCGGCGCGCTGCCGCCACCCGACTTCCTCGCCGCCCACCGCTGGCTCTACTCACGGGTGACGGCGGCGATCGACGAGCCGTTCCTGCTCGACGAGGAGGTCGGGATCGGGGCCACCGGCGACTGGTGTGGCGGAGGTGGCGGGGTCGCACGGGCACTGGCCGGCGGCGAAGCGCTCGCGAACGCAATAATCAGCGGGCGCCCGTAGCTCAGCGGTTAGAGCCCCCGACTCATAATCGGTCAGACGCTGGTTCGAATCCAGCCGGGCGCACTCTCTCACCCGGCCCGGATCCGGCCCGGCCGCGCCAACCTGCCATCATCTCTGCGGGCGGTTAGCTCAGCTGGTTAGAGCACCTGTTTTACACACAGGGGGTCGCCGGTTCGAATCCGGCATCGCCCACTGGCCCGGATCCCCGAAGCGCTCGTCGAGGTCAACCGGCTACCCGGCTTGGCCAGGCCTGTATAAACCTGAATGTATGCCTACCTCTTCGAAGGTCACCCGTGGTCAATTCCTGAAGGGCGCAGCAGCCTCGGTTCCGGCCGTGATGCTCGGCGCCAACGCCGCCAGGGCGCTCGCCGCCGGCGGAGCCGACGCGGCCGCCGCCGCTGCCGGCTTCGGTGGCAAGAACGTGATCCTGTTCATGACCGACCAGGAGCGTGCCCTCCAGCACTTCCCGAAGGGCTGGGCCGAGAAGAACCTCCCGGGCCAGATGCGCCTGGCGAAGAATGGCCTCACCTTCCGCAACGCCTTCACCAACGCCTGCATGTGCTCGCCGGCGCGCACGACGATGATGACCGGCCTGATGCCGGCCCAGCACCAGGTGCGCCACACGCTCGAGAGCGACATGAACGACACCTTCGACAGCGACGGCAACCAGGTCTACGAGTACCCGAACGTCGAGCTCTCCACCGACCTGAAGAACATGTGCACGGTGATGGCCGCCGCCGGCTACAACGTCGTCTGGAAGGGCAAGTTCCACATGACCAAGCAGGCTGTGACGCCGCCGAACCCGCTGCCGGCAGCCGGCACCACGGCAGCCGGCACGGTCCAGGACTGGACGCCGGCCGACGTCGGCCAGTACGGCGGGCAGCGCTGGAACCCGAAGGACGCCGGCGCCAACCAGTCGCTCCCCGAAGGCGGCGGCAACGCAGAGTCAAACCCGGCCGTTCCGTACAGCGGCGGCGACAACGACGGCCGCTTCATGAACGACAGCGGCAGCGTGAGCGACGGTGACGAAGGCGTGCTGGCCTACATCAACTCGGTCGCCGCCACGCAGGCGCCGTTCTTCCTCGTGATCTCACTGGTCAACCCGCACGACGTGCTCTTCTACCCGAAGTCGTTTGAGGACAGCCTGTACCCCAGCAGCGACCTCAAGGGCGACATTCAGCTGCCGGGCACCGTCGACGAGAACCTGAAGACCAAGCCGAAGGTCCAGACGGCCTTCCGCAGGATCTTCCTGCTCGGCAACCCGATCATCCGCAAGATCCAGCAGCGCCGCTACATCAACTTCTACGGCAACCTGATGAAGGAGGCCGACGCCTATCTCGTGCAGACGCTCGACGCGCTCGAGGCCCAGAATCTGCTCGACGACACGGTGTTCATCCGAACCGCCGACCATGGCGAGATGGGGATGGCCCACGGCGGCGTGGGCGAGAAGAACTTCAACTTCTACGAGGAGTCGATCAGGGTGCCGCTGATCTACTCCAACCCGCAGCTCTTCCCCGAGCCGCGCTCGACCGACGCGCTCGTCTCTCACGTCGACCTGGTGCCGACGCTGGCGACGCTCTTCGGCGCCCCTGCCTCGGCGCGCACCAACTGGAACGGAGTCGATTACTCGAAGCTGCTCGTCGACAGCAAGGCCAAGGGAGTCCAGGACTACATCGTCTTTACCTACGACGACTACCAGTCCGGGCAGGCAAAGAACCTCTATCCGCGCGGCGCAAACCACATCTCCAGCATCCGCGAGAAGCGCTGGAAGCTGGCCCGCTACTACGACCCGCTGGGAGTCGCGCCGACCGAGTACGAGATGTACGACCTCAAGAACGACCCGAACGAGAGGCGGAACCTCGCCGCAACCGGCCTGCGCCGAAGCCTGCTGCAGCAGAAGGAATACAGGCGCCTCAAGCAGAAGCTGGCCCGCGTCGAGGCGACCCGGCTCCGCCCAATCCCGGGCACGCCACAGCCGATCAGCATGACGGCGTCGACATCCCAGACGAAGAACAGCAAGACCTTCAAGTTCACCGACAAGGGAACCTGCATCGGAATGCCGACCGGCAGCGGCAACACCCTGATCGACTGGGTTCTCGACCCCGCCAAGGGCACCGGCGCCGGCAAGGTGACGCTGAGCAGCGGCGCCGGCCTGATCAAGGGTGTCGCAAAGATCACCTTCGCCGCCGATCCCTCCGCCAACCGGATCACGCTGACCGGAACGATGGACATCACCGGCGGTACCGGCGACTTCCGCGGCATCAAGGCCGAAGGCCTGACCTTTGTCGAGACCGACAACCTCGAGGGCACCGACGGCCAGATCACCATCACCGGCAACGCGACCTACGCGTAACGGCCAGCCCGGCTGCGCCAACCCCCCGTCATCTCTGCGGGCGGTCAGTTCAGCTGGTTGGAGCACCTGTGTTGCGCAGGGGGTCGCCGGTTCGAATCCGGCATCGCCCACTGGATCATTACCCCCGCAAACCGGGTACCGGTGCTCGGGTCATCTGGTACAAGTGACCGATGGACGCGCGCAGCGGGAACCGGCCCCCCGATCCCGGCGTCGATGAAACCGTCCTGACCAGGCGCCAGGCGATGGCGCTGGGTGCCGCCGCCGGAGTCGCCGCTGCGGGAGCCGGCGCGCTCGGCCTCCCGGGGAGCGCCCGGGCCGGGGGCACCGCGGCCACCGGGCCTTCCTACGCGCCGCCGACCAGGAACGTCCCCCCGCCGCCGATCCCCCTCTTCAACGACCAGACGCTCACCTTCCAGACGCTCTTCGCCCTGGGCAACATCTCCGCTGCCTCAGGCGAATACGGCGAGATCGCCACCGTCGTCAAGCGGGTACAGGACCGCGGCGAGACCTACCTCGCCTTCTACGAGGAGTTCCTGGCCGAGGCGCGGAGCGTCACCCGCTATGCCGACGATGCCGAGCGGCGCGGCCGGAGGATCACCGCCCGCAACGCCTACCTGCGCGCGGCCTCCTATTACGGCCAGAGCCTCTACTTCGCCCTCATCCTGGCCAGCGATGCCGAGATCACGGCGATGGCCTCGGGCGGCGCCGTCCCGGGAAGCGCCCGGGCGCGGGAGCGCGGCGTCTACCGCCTGATGCGCGCGGCCTGGGAAGACGCCGGGAGGCAGATGCGCCCGCGGATGGAGGTCGTCAGGCTCCCGTGGGACGGCCCCAACGGGCCGATGCCGGGCTGGTTCCTGCGTCCCTCTTCCGACGGCAGGCGGCGCCCGACCCTGCTGATGAACAACGGCTCCGACGCCCAGGCGATCGACCTCTGGGGCGCCGGCGGATACGCCGCCCTGGAGCGGGGCTGGAACGTCCTGATCTTCGACGGCCCGGGCCAGGGCGGAATGCTCTTCGACAGGGACCAGACCTTCGTTCCCCAGTGGGAGAAGGTGATCACCCCGATAGTCAGCTGGCTGCGCCGCCGCAGCGACGTCGACCGTGACCGGATCGTCCTGAGCGGCTCGAGCTTCGGGGGCGAACTGGTACCCCGGGCCGCCGCATACGAGAGCCGGCTCGCCGCCATCAGCGTCGACCCCGGTGTCGTATACGCCGGAAGCACCTGGACCGACGGCCTGGGCACCTTCCCGGGCCAGCTCGAGGCCTTCGAGGCCGGCAACCAGGAGCTCTTCAACTCCAACTGGGCCGGGTACGCCTCCGGCCTCTCGCTCAACGAGCGCTTCGGCCTCTCCAAGCGGCTGGAGATCTATCCCGGCTCAACCATGTTCGAGAAGTACAGCCAGGTCGTCCAGTACACCAACCGCTCGGTCGTCTCGAGAATCCGCCGGCCGATGCTGGTTATCAACAACGAGATCGAGCAGTTCTTCCCCGGCCAGGCGAAGACGCTCTACGACCTGCTGAACCGAAGCAGGGGCAAGAAGTACGTCACGTTCACCGTCTCCGAGGGCGCCCAGTTCCACTGCGAGCCGATGGCCCCCCAGCGGCGCAACGACACCGTGATGGACTTCTTCGAAGACGCCGTCGGCCGCTGAGGAGCAGAAGCCTTTCCGGCAGGCGGCGGGCGCCCTAGGAGCCGCCCGGAGCTTCGTCTTCCGAAGCCTCCGGATTCATCTCGTCCTGGTAGCGCTGATCGAGCATCGCTGCGTAGACCAGCCCGCCGATCGCGAACATGACGAGCGCGGTGATAACGAACCCGACCGCGAAAAGTGCCCCGTTGCTCACGGCTTGCGACCGTCGTTCCAGCCCAGGAAGATGACCCCGAAGGCGAGGATGCTCGGCACCCACAGCCCGACGAAGATCCCCGCCAGCTTGTCATCGCCCAGGAACCACAGGCCGATCGAGAACAGCATTGACGCGAATGCCGCGAGGATGATTGCCAGCCGCGCGAGATTTCTAATTTTCTTCGGAGTCATTGCGAAGTGAAGCTACCAGCTGGACGCCAAGCCGTTGGACTCTGGTGCGCCACCTCGTCATCGGCCCACCCGTTCTCCTAGCGGGAATGTGGAGCTATCACCTGCCGAATCTGGTCGCCGGCGGCGAGACGGTCGAACCCCTCGTTGATCTCGTCGAGGGTGAGGCGGTCGGTGATGAGCTGCTCGGCGGGGAGGTTGCCCTCGCGCCACGCGTCGAAGAGCATCGGGAGCATCTCACGGGGCGCCGAGGAGCCGAGGTAGGACCCGCGAAGGGTCCTCTCCTCCGCCACCAGGGAGACGGCGGGGATGGAGAGCATCGCGTCCGGGGCGGGAAGGCCGACAGTGACCGTGGTGCCGCCACGCGCCGTGGCCTCGTAAGCCGTCCTGAGTACATGGCTCGAGCCCACGCTCTCAATCACGCTTTCGGGACTGGCGCCGGTAACCGAACGGATCTCCGCGGCAGCGTCCTCGCCCGGGTCGACCATCGCGGTCGCTCCGAGCTCCATCGCCTTCTCCCGCTTGAAGGCAACCGGGTCGACCGCGATCACCTCGCCGGCTCCGGCCAGCCTGGCTCCCATAACCGCTGAGAGGCCCACGCCGCCCAGGCCAAAGACGGCAACGGTGGAGCCGGGCGCGATGTTGGCGGCGTTCAAGGCGGCACCGACGCCGGTCAGCACGGCGCAGCCAAAGACGGCGGCCGTCTCCCACGGCATGTCGTCGGGGAGCAGGACCGCCGAACGCTCGGAAACGATCGCCTCCTCGGAGAAGGCACTCACTCCGAGGTGGTGGTGGATCATCTCCTCGCCATCGCCCTCCCAGCGGCTTTCCCCCGAGACAAGGGTGCCTGCCGTGTTGGCGGCCGCCCCCGACTCGCAGAGTGCAGCCCTCCCGGAGACGCAGTGACCGCACTCGCCGCAAGAGGGAACGAACGCGAGCACCACCCGGTCGCCCGCGGCCAGCGAGCAGCCCGGCCCGGTCGCCACGATCTCGCCTGCTGCTTCGTGGCCGAGCACCATCGGAACGGGACGCGGGCGGTTGCCGTTGATCACAGAGAGGTCGGAATGGCAGAGCCCGGCGGCGTGGAAGCGGACGCGGATCTCGCCGGGACCGGGATCGCCGAGGCCGAGCTCGCGAATCTCGATAGGTCGCGTGTCGGCAAACGGGCCGGGGTCGCCGGAGCGGGTCAGGACCGCCGCACGTACCCGGCTCACCCGGTGACCACCCGCAGGCTCTCGAGCAGCTCGCGCATCTCCCCGGTGATGTCGACGGGACGACGGCTCTCACGCTCCACGAACACGTGGACGAACCAGCCGACCGCGCTGCACTCGCCGCCGTCGCCGTCGAAGAGCGCCAGCTCATAACGGACGCTGGAGCTGCCGAGATGCCCTACCCGCATACAAGCCTGGATGCTCCCGGGGTACTGGAGAGGACCCAGGTAAAGGCAGTGCGACTCGGCGCAGAGGCCGATCACCTCGCCGTCGATGATGTCGAGGCCTCCCCGCTCGATCAGGACCTGGTTTATGACCGTGTCAAAGAAGGAGTAGTACTCGGCGTTATTCACGTGGC
>JAUMBN010000074.1:0-1500 GCA_032119675.1 Solirubrobacteraceae bacterium
AGGTTGTCGAGCGTCACCATGAACAGCCCGGTCGAGACCAGGACGAAGGTGACCAGCAGGCCCGGCGAACCGCCCTTCGCTTCGCCGCTCATGACTCGTCCTCACACCGCAGGGCCCGGACCCAGGGCGCATCGCTCCCGGCGACCCCGATGGCACCCATCACGTTCATCAGCATCCCATGCGCGACGAAGGCCTGGACCGCCTCGTCGGGGGCGCCGCTGACCTCGCGGATGGTGTCGACGATCGAGCCGAAGCTCTGCTGTACCGCCGCCCGAACCGCCGGCTCCTGGCAGGCCGCGTAGCTGTGAAGCTGGTTTACGAGCATTGTCCCGTCCTCGAGCATCCGGTCGTAGGCCTCGCCCATGGCCTCGAGCGCCGCTTCGGGGTCGCCGCGATGAGGCTCGCCGGCCTGGGCGAACTGGTCGCGCACCCGGCCGTAGGCCTCGGCGATGCAGGCGACGAACAGGTCCTCCTTGGTCGGGTAGAGGCGAAAGAGGTAGGCCTGCGATATGCCGGCACGGGCGGCAATTGCCGTGGTCGGAGTGCCGTAGAGGCCCCTTCGCGCGAACTCGACAAGCGCGGCATCAACCAGCTCGGGCCGCCGGTCCTCGGCCCGTCGCAGCACGCGCCCTGAACTGCTCTTGGGGACAACGGTCCTGCTCACAAGGTGTGAGTGTTCACTCACTCACACCGTTTGTCAAGGGCTCAGCCCAGTAGGACACCCGGGTTGAGGATCCCGGCGGGATCGAGCTCACGCTTGGCTGCTCCCAGCGCCGCAGCAAACGGCCCCGGCCGCTGCGCGTCATACCAGGGCCGGTGGTCCCGGCCAACCGCGTGATGGTGGGTGATCGTCCCCCCGGCAGCGATGATCGCCGAGCCGGCCGCCTCCTTCATCTCGTGCCACTGGGCCTCCTCGTCGCCGCGGCGCGCCGGTGCGATCACCGTGTAATAGGGCGCCGGGCCGTCCGGGTAGAGGTGGGTGAAACGGCAGGTCACCCGGCAGGGTTCGCCCAGCGCCTCCCTCACCGCCCCCGAGACCTGTTCGTGGAAGGCCGGGAACCGCTCCCAGGTGATCGCGGTCTCGAAGGTGTCGGCCATGACCCCGAGCCTCACGAGCATGTCCCGCAGGTAGGGCATCCGGATGAACGCCTCCCGCCAGGCGCCGGCGCCGCCTCCCCCGCCCGCCGACTCGTCCCACTCGCCTCCGTGGGAGGCGGCGATCTCCAGGGCACGGGCGAGGTCGTGGTCGACCGGGGCGTCGGTCGACTCGAAGCCGAGGACGAGCAGCGCGTGCGTTCCGTCGCCCGCACCGGTCTGCTGCGCCTCGAGCTCGTCGATCAGCCGGCAGTTGGCCGGATCGAGGCCGGTCTGGACGATCTCCCGTGATGCCTCGGCCCCGGCCGCAAAGGAAGGAAAGCGGACCGACCGCGACGCCCGGTGCTCCGGGCGGGGCTGGATCCTCACCCACGCCTGCGTGATCACCCCGAGCGTCCCCTCCGA
>JAUMBN010000075.1:0-20426 GCA_032119675.1 Solirubrobacteraceae bacterium
CAGCTCCAGCCGCTTATTGTCGTCTTCGGTGGGCGCTTTCTTCATCGACACTCAGTCCGGCCGCGTGGCCACTGCAGACGGCCTCGTGGAGGCCGGCATCGTCCCCGCCGGCGAAGATCCCGCGCTGCCCTGGCACCGGATCAACGCCCCCGACGACGCCTCAACGATGTGGTACGCGGTCCTCCGCCGCCATGAGCGGGGGATTTTCCTTGGCACGATGGTCTTTCGCCACGGCGATCACCATGCCTCTTTGCTGGAGGGAGGCTGGGAGGAGATTCCCGTCGGGGAGATTCTCGGCACGCCCGGGGAGAGCAGGCCCGGTCAACCGATGTAGACCGGATCCCCGACCTCGACGCGGTCGAAGAGGTCGATCACGTCGGCCACCGACATCCGCACGCAGCCGTGGGAGGCGGCGCTGCCGAGCGAGCCGATATCGGCGGTTCCGTGAATTCCCGCCGCTCCGGCAAAGCCCATCCAGCGCGCCTTGAGCGGGTTGTCCGGCCCGGGCGGGATCGACCGACCGGCGAGCTTGCCGGCCCACTTGCTGTTCGGGACGTTCCAAACGGGGTCGACCTGCTTGCTCTGGACCGCGTAAAGCCCGGTCGGGGTGTCATAGCCGACGGCGCCGATCGCTACGGGGTAGCTCTTGACCGGCTTTAGGTCCTTGTAGAGGGTCAGCTCGAACGAGCCGCGGCTGACCATGATCAGCGCCGGGTACTTCTTCGCCAGCTCGTCGGTGGTGACCTTCGGGCTGACCTTCTTGGTGCGGACCTTGATCTCGTGCGGGGCGCCCGGAGTGCTCAGGGCGGCGCGCACCTCGGTGCGCAGGCGGGTCTCCTTGACCCCCTTGCCCTCCTTCGAAGCCACCGGCTCGGGGTTGCCGCTGCCGAAGTCCAGCGAGGCGTCCTGGGCAGGGATGTCGAGCTCTTCGGAGACGCGGTTGACGAAGGCGCCGACCTCGCCGCGGTCGTAGCTGACGCTCGGCGAGACCGAGGCCCCGAGCGGCCGGCCGGAGATCGAGCGGTAGGCCCGCACGACGAAGTTCTCCTGGCGGCTGCGGTCCAGCGCCGCGTCGACGCTCTGGTCTACGTTCACCGAGACGTCTGCCTGCTCGGGGGTCAGCTTCCAGCTCTTGCCATCGTAGCTGGCGACGACCGGCTGCTGGAGCTCACCGAGGTAGTCGCGCTTGAGCCTGGCGATCGCCTCGTCACGCGTAAGGCCGCCGATCTCGACACCGGCGACGTCAACCCCCGGCGCAACCGTGTTGGAGGAGGCCTGGTTCCACGCGAAGGCGGCACCGGTAAAGAGCGCGATTACGGCGACGACGGCGAGTATCGGTATCAGGACCTTGCGCGGCAAGAAGGCTCAACTCCACCTTTAAGGATACGGGCAGCCGGAGACGACCGCGAAGGCTGCAACCTGCCCTCCAGAGGCCCCTCTTCCAACCGTGCAGGGCGCTCAGGAGGCGGCGGACAAGTACGCAGAGAGCGCCTCGTCCAGGGACGGCCAGTCTTCGGCCGCAACCACGGGTAGGCGCCCGCATACTTCGCGGTTCCACGGATGGAGGATCGTCGCCGCGTTGATTCCCTCCCCTACCGCCCGCTCGATATTCACCGGGCTGTCGTCGACGAGCAGTTCGACCCCGATCTCACGGCACCGGGTGATCTTGTCGTACGAGCAGTAGAGCTCGTCGTAGCGCAGGCCGATCGAGTCCAGCCAGGCGGTGGTGACCTCCTGGGAGTCGGTGGAGCGATGGCTGGTGATGTGGATGAAGTGGCCCGCGTCGGCCCACCGGTTGACCGCCTCGACGGCCCCTTCGTAGGGAACGGCGTCTGAGACGTGGGGGTCGGCGTGGGTCGCGGCGATAACCGCTGCCACCTCGTCGGGGCTCAGCCCCGCGATGTGCCAGGTCTCCTGGTTCTCGTAAGGCAGGTGGATCCCGTGGCGCTCGAGCACGACCTCCGAGAAGTGGTCCCAGTAGTGGTGGAGGGTCGAGTCGATGTCGATGCCGATCCGCACCCGGTCCAGCCTAGGGTGCGGGGGTCAGCCTTCGACCAGGGTGACGGCGCCCTCGGAGGCGCTGCCCACCTGGGCGGCGTACTTGGCCAGCACGCCGGTGCGGTCGACGTTCGGTGGCGCGGTGTAGGCCGCGACCCGCTCGGCGATCTCCTCGCCGCTGAGGTCGACGTCGATCCGCCGGCTCTCAACGTCGATGGTCACGAGGTCGCCGTCGCGCACCGCGGCTATCGGGCCGCCACGGAAGGCCTCGGGCGCCACGTGACCGGCCATGAAGCCGTGGGTGGCGCCGGAGAAGCGCCCGTCGGTGAGCAGGGCGACGTCCTCGCCCAGTCCGGCCCCGTTGATCGCCGCGGTGACGGCGAGCATCTCTCGCATCCCCGGGCCGCCGGCCGGGCCCTCGTTGCGGATGATGACCACGTCGCCAGCCTGGATCGTGCCGGCGGTGACGGCCTCCATGGCCAGCTCCTCCCCCTCGAAGACGCGGGCCGGGCCCTCGTGGCGGCGGCGCTCGTGGCCGACCAGCTTCACCACGCAGCCCTCGGGAGCAAGGTTGCCGTGGAGGATCGCGAGGCCGCCGGAGGGGCTGATCGGGTCCGAGAGGGGCCGCACGACCTCCTGGCCCTCCAGCTCGACGGCGGCACGGGCCTCCTGGCCGACGGTTCGGCCGGTGACGGTGGGAGCGTCCTCGTGGAGAAGCCCCGCCTCGAGAAGGCGCGAGGCCACGAGCGGCACGCCACCGGCCTCGAAGAGGTCAACCGCGACGAAGCGACCGCCCGGCTTGAGATCGCAGAGCAGCGGCGTCTTCTCGCTGATGCGGTCGAAGTCGTCGATCGTCAGGTCGACGCCGGCCTCGCGGGCCAGGGCCAGCAGGTGGAGCACGGCGTTGGTCGAGCCGCCGCTCATCGCCACCCCGGCGATCGCGTTCTCCAGGGATTCCTTTGTGATGATGTCGCTGGGCTTCAGCCCCGAGCGCAGAACGTCGAGCACGAGCTCGCCGGTGGCCTCGGCGACTCCGGCCTTGGTCGGGTTCTGCGCGGGGACCATCGAGGAGCCCATCGGGGAGATTCCGAGAATCTCGTAGGCCATGGCCATCGTGTTGGCGGTGAACTGGCCGCCGCACGCCCCGGCGCCCGGGCTGGCGACGCCCTCGAGCTCGTGAAGCTCCTCGTCGCTCATGTTGCCTGCGGCGTGAGCGCCGACGGCCTCGAAGACGTCCTGGATGGTGACGTCGTGGCCCTGGAAGCGGCCGGGCGGAATCGAACCCCCGTAGAGCATGACCGAGGGAACGTCGAGCCGGGCGAGAGCCATCACCGTGCCGGGGATCGTCTTGTCGCAGCCCGAGAGGGCGACTACGGCGTCGAACATATGGCCGCGGCCGACGAGTTCGATCGAGTCGGCGATCACCTCGCGCGAGACCAGCGATGTCTTCATGCCGGGGGTGCCCATGGTGATGCCGTCGGAGATCGCGATCGTGTTGAGCTCCATCGGGGTCCCTCCGGCGGCACGGATCCCTTCCTTTACCTTGGCCGCGAGCGCCCGCAGGTGGAAGTTGCAGGGCATCGTCTCGATCCAGGTCGAGGCGACGCCGATAATCGGCTTGGCCAGCGCCTCGTCGTCGTAACCGATCCCCTTCAGGTAGGCGCGCGCGGCGGCGCGCTCGGGGCCTTCGGTGAGGACGGCGCTCTTGTGCTTGAGGTTCGGGGAGGCTTCCTGGCTTGAGTTCATCGAGCCGGGAGCGTATCGGCGGCGGGGCTTTCGCCGCCTGGCCGCCGCATCCTGCGCCGCTCCCACTCTTCCAGGCGCCACAGGTCGCGCGTCGCCCGGCGCGGGTCGACCTGGCGCCCGGCCACGTGGAGGTTCGAGCTCGCGAGAAGGCGCCGCTCGTCGGCGGTCAACGCCATCCAGCGGGCGAGGACGTCGTCGGAGTCGGGGAGCCGGTCGCTGCCGTAGGGCCTGGTCTCGTCCGGGAAATCGACGCAGTATTCGCCGAGGAGCTCCCGGGTCTGCGGCAGGTAGGCGAGCAGTGGTCGGTGCGGGTAGACGAGGTAGGCGTAGCTGGCTCCGTCGGCGGCCGGGCGGTCATCGGCGCCCTGGGGCAGCCCTCCCCAGACGCGGATGAAGCCGAGGTCGCGGTACATCTCCCACTCCTCTTCGCTGACGCAGGAGCGCAGGAGCTGGCGGGCGCGGTTCTCGGCACGCTGCTCGCGCCCCGGGTCGTAGTCCGGAGCGGGAATCCGCTCGCGTCCGGCCCGGCGGCGGTCCAGCCACTCCGATACCCCGGGCCAACCGACCTCCCAAATGAGGGCGACGACGACTATCAGGGTTGCCGAGAGGGCGAGAACCATTTCGAGGCCTCAGCTTCCCCCGGCGGCGCGCGGGAAGAAGATCACGCGCTCGGCGTCTCGGGGTACCTGCTCGAAGCTGGAGACCATGACCGCCTCCCGCCGCGCCGCGCCGGAGCCGATCGGGACCGCCGCCCACATGCCGGCGTCGATCTGGCGGCGGAACTCGGCTACGAGGAGCTCTTCGTCCTCGGCGACCTCGACGTCGCCCTCGGCGAGAAGGACCTCGCCGTGACCCGGCTTCATCCTCAGCAGGCGCACGCCCCCATTATCGCACTGCCTCCGTGCCGGCGCCAATCAGCTCGGGCCGGAGCGCCATCGCGTGGGGCCGGGCACGTAGCGGCCGGCGCCGCGGCGCTCCACGACGCCGAGGAGCTCAAGCCGGGTCAGCGCCGCCAGTACCCCGCCGGCAATCCCCCCCGATGCCGCGATCCGCTCCGGAGTGTCGGCGCCGCGGGCCACGATCGTCGCCACCTCCGCCAGCTCGGGCTCGATGGTCGTCTCCGCGACCTGAGCAGCGCGGATTCCCAGCAGCTCCTCGAGTACGTCCTCGCTGCCGCGGACCAGCGCGGCCCCGTCGCGGATAAGGGCGTTGGGAGCCTCGGCGAGCGGCAGGCCGGGAGCTCCCGGAACCGCCCCCACGGACACGCCCAGGTCGGCGGCGATCTCCGCAGTAATCAGCGAGCCCGAACGCTCGCGTGCCTCGACGACGACCGCGAGCCCGCAGAGGGCCGCGATTATCCGGTTGCGGGCCGGAAATCCCCAGCGGTAGGAGGCCGTTCCGGGAGGCATCTCTGAGAGCACTGCGCCGCTGGTGGCGATCCGCCCGTGCAGCGCCCGCCAACGCGCCGGATAGGCGCGCTCGGGAGCCCCGGCCAGCACGGCGACCGTCCGTCCACCGGACTCCAGCGCTCCTTCGTGGGCGGCTGCGTCGACGCCGAGCGCCATTCCGCTCACCACGGTCACCCGGGCAGCCGAGCAGCCGCGGCCGAGGCCACGGGCCATCGCGGCACCGTCGGCCGAGCAGCGGCGTGCGCCGATCACGGCGACAGCCGGTGCGTCAAGCAGCTCGGCGACCCGGCCGGCGTCGCCGAGCACGTGAATCGCCGTCGGCGGGTCAGGCAGCCGGCGCAGGCGCTCCGGGTAACGGCGGGAGTGGCGACAGATCGCCATAGCCCCTGCCTCCGCCCAGGATGCGAGCACGGCCCCGGCGTCGAGCCGGTCGAGCTCCGAGGCGACCGCATGGCGCCGGGACCCTCCCACGGCTGCGAGAAACCGACGGTTCGACAGGGCCAGCAGGGTGCGCACGGCAGCCCGGTCGCCGCGGGAGTGCTCGATGTGGCCGGCCAGGCGGCCGACGAGCCAGCTTCGCCGCACGCACACCGGGCAGCAGTCGCTCACGCGCGGGCCAGCTCTTCGTCCTGGTGCCTGTAGGCCAACGCCCCGGCGACATCCTCAAGGCCAACCTCAGGCGCTTCGCGCAAGTCAGCGACTGTCCTGGCCACGCGCAGTGCCCGGTCACGACCCCGGGCACTCAGGGCGCCCGCGTCATAGGCGCCGCGCAGGAGCTCGAGCCCCTCCGCAGAGCAACGCACCTCGTCGAGCCGCCCGGCCGGGAGACGGGCGTTCGGGCAGCCCGATCGGGCGAGCTGCGCCTCCCGGGCCCGAGCAACGCGGGTGGCCTCGTCGGCGGTGCAGGTCGCCGGCGGGCCGTCCAGCGCCGCCGACGACGGGCGATCGACGTTTACGACAAGGTCGATCCGGTCGACCAGTGGGCCGGAGAGGCGACGGGCGTGACGGGCAAGGTCGGCGACGGTGCAGCGGCAGGCCGCTCCCCCACGCCCGCAGGGGCAGGGATTGGTGGCTGCCACGAGCGCGAAGGCGGCCGGCATCCGGACACTGCGCTGCCCCCGGGTGACCGTCAGCGCGCCTTCCTCCAGAGGGACCCTCAGCGCCTCCAGCGCCGCGCGGTTGAACTCGGAGAGCTCGTCGAGGAAGAGGACGCCCCGGTGGGCCAGCGTCGCCTCCCCGGGGGTCGGCACCGGTCCTCCACCCACCAGCCCGGCGGCTGATACAGAGTGGTGGGGAGCCCTGAACGGCCGCTCCCCGGCCAGTGCCCCCAAAGGCCCGATCCCGGCTACGCCGTGGATCCTCGTGACCTCGAGAGCCTCGGCGGCGGTCAGCGGGGGGAGGATGCCGGGCAGGCGGCGTGCGAGCATCGTCTTCCCTGTCCCAGGCGGCCCGGCCAGCAGGAGGTTGTGGGCGCCGGCGGCAGCCACGACCAGCGCCTCCACCGCCAGCGGATGCCCGCGGACATCCCCGAGGTCGGTGGCCGACATTGCCGAGGGCTTTGCCGCGACGGGCACCGGCTCGACGTGCTCGCCGCTCAGCCCTCCGGCCAGGTCCCGCAGCAGCCGCAGGGCGGCGACGCGCAGGCCGGGGACCAGCGAGGCCTCGGGGGCAGACTCCGGGGCCGTCATTAGCACGCCCAAGCCGTCGCCCCGGGCACTCTCGGCGACGGCGAGCGTGCCCCGGCAGGCACGCAGCCGACCGTCCAGCGAGAGCTCCCCGAACAGCCCGGCACCTTCGAGGCAACCGGACGGGACCTGGCCGGAGGAGGCAAGGACGGCGGCCGCAATGGCCAGGTCCAGACCCGGGCCCTCCTTGCGCAGCCCGGCCGGGGCCAGGTTCACGACGAGACGCTTGGGCGGAAACTGGAAGCCCGAGTTGGCGATCGCCGAGCGGACCCTCTCCCGGGCCTCACTGACCGAGCGGTCGGGCATGCCGACGATGGAGAACGACGGAAGGCCTGGGCGCAGGTCGGCCTCAACCGAGACCGGAACGGCCTCGACCCCATCGATGACGAATGCGACGGCCCGGGCAACCACGGCGGGAGAAGCTACGGACGATCACGTGACAGGTAGGCCCCGGAGTGCTACGTCACCGTGCAGTGATCCCGTCGCTGGCGCTTTCCCCGGATCCGTCGCGGGCGGGATGCCCGTTCCGGCTCAGGCCCCGCACAGATAGTTGACAGGCAGGGAGCTGTCACGACACCTGGGCGGCCGTAATTTCGCGACGTGCCCGGGACCAGACCAGATCCCCGCCACGTTCTCGGACGGGCCGGTGAGCGACTGGCGCTCGAACACCTGGAGCGGCTCGGCTACCGGCTGGTCGCCCGAAACCACCGGACTCGGTTCGGCGAGATCGACCTGATTGTCGACAGCCCTCGGAGCCTGGTCTTCGTGGAGGTGAAGACCCGCCGCTCGGAGCGCCCCGGAGCGGCCTGGGACTCCCTCGACGAGCGCAAGCGCCGGCGCGTGCGTCGACTGGCGGCGGCCTTCCTGGCCGAGGCGGCAGGACGACCACGCCGCCCGCAGGTCCGGTTCGACGCGATCGGGGTGACGATCGACGGACGCGGGAGGCTGGTCTGCCTCGACCACGTCGAGGACGCCTTCTGAGCCGATCCGACTAGAGGGCCAGCTGCTGGTAGGCCGTCGACTGGAACGACATCCGGTGCAGTTCGCAGACGCCCTGCTCCTGGATCGCCGAACGGTGCGCAGCGGTGGAGTAGCCGAAGTGGTCTTCGAAGCCCCAGCCCGGGAACCGCTCGCCCGCCCTGACCATGTAGCGGTCGCGGGTCACCTTGGCCACGATCGAGGCAGCGGCGATCGCGGCACTCGTGGCATCGCCCCTCACCACCGCCCGCTGCTCGAAGCCAATGTCGGGAACCTCGAAGCCGTCGGCGAGGCAGAGGCAACCCGGACGGGCTACCGAGAGGAGCGCATCCCGCAGCGCGGCGATATTGGTCTTGTGGAGACCGCGCTCGTCGATCGACCGAACCGACCTCGAGATCACCGCGACCCTCGTCGCGGTGGCCATCACGACCGGGAACAGGGCCTCGCGGTCGCCGGCGCTGTGCTGCTTGGAATCGTTGAGCTTCTCGAGCGCCCGGGTCTCGGCAACGCCGAGGCGCTCTATGTCCAGGAGCACGGCGGCGGCCACGAGCGGCCCCGCGAGTGAGCCACGCCCGGCTTCGTCGGCACCGGCCACCAGCCGATAGCCGAGGCCGCGATCGTGGGCGATGAGCCGGGCGCCGCTGGCCTGCCCGCGCCGCCGCGCCTTGGAGCGCTTAGAAGAGCCCGATGCGGTCCGGCGGCCAGTAGGTGGCGAAGGCCGGTCCGATGATCCACGCTTCGGGTACCGGTCCCCAGAACCGGCTGTCGTCGGACTGCCCACGGTTGTCGCCCATCATGAACCAGTGTCCGGGCGGAACCTTGATGGGAACGGGGAGGTCGCAGGCGGCGCCGGCGCCGGTTTCGCAGGTGTCGCTGATGAAGGGCTCGTCGGCCACCTTGCCGTTGCGGATTACCCGTCCCCGCCTCACGGCGATCGTGTCACCAGGGCCGCCGACGATCCGCTTGATGAAGTTGACGTCGCTGCGGACCGAGGTGGGCGTGTCGCAGGCGGAGCCGCGGGGCGGCCGAACGGCACACTGGTCGAGCGGCGGGCGCTCGGCGCCATTGGGCGGGTTGAAGACGGTGATGTCGCCGACGCTCGGCGAGCCGAGCCGGCCGGTGACCCGGTTGACCAGCACCCGTTGACCGACTTCGAGGGTCGGGACCATCGACTCGCTGGGGATCCGGTAGGGCTTGACCACGAAGGCCTGGACCAGCAGCGCCAGGCCGAGCGCGACGACGACGATGACGATCAGCTCGAGGAACGAGCTGCCGGCCGACTTCTTCTTGCGGGCCCCCGAGGCCGGGCTCACGCCTCTTCGTCAGGCGAAGCGTCGCCGTCGGCGTCGCCGCCCGGCGCCTCCTCGCTGGCGTCGCCGTCCTGCCCCTCGGCCGCATCGGCCTCCTGGGCGTCGGCGGCCGGCTCATCGGCCTCCGAAGCGTCGGCAGCCGGCTCCTCGGCCTGCGGTCCGTCATCGGCAGCTTCGGCAGCGGGCCCCTCCCCACCTTCGGCGTCCTGGGGCTCGGCGGCTACCTCGTCGCCGGCTGCCTCCAGGACCTCGTCCCCGGCCGAAGCCTCTTCGCTCTCCGCAGCCTCGGCCGAGGGCTCGGGGGCGTTGACGAGACCGGGCTCGATCGCTTCCTCAGGGCCCGAGTATTCGCTCTCGCGGACGCGGGCACCCTTGCCCACGCGGTCGCGCAGGTAGTAGAGCTTGGCCCGCCGGACCTCTCCGCGCGAGGCGACGTCGATCTTCTCGATCTTCGGCGAATGGACCGGGAAGGTGCGCTCGACGCCCACGCCGAAGGACTGCTTGCGGACGGTAAAAGTCTCCCGGACCCCTTCCCCCTGGCGCTTGATGACCACGCCCTCGAATACCTGGGTACGGCGGCGGTTGCCCTCGACGACCTGAAAGTGCACCTTGACCCGGTCGCCCGGCCCGAAGTCCGGCACGCGGCGCAGCTGGGCCTGCTCAAGCTTGTTGATGACTGTGCTCATAAGGAAGTCGCCTCGCTGCGGGAGCCACCGGCCGCCAGTGCTGCCCGTTCCCTCGACGCTCGCGAGCCGATCAGGATAGCGGAGGGCCGTCGGCCGCCGCCCCGCGCTCCCGGCTCCTGGCCCGCCTCCAGCGCCTGATCTCCTCGTGATGGCCGGAGAGCAGGACCTCGGGGACCTGCCAGCCGCGGTACTCGGCCGGGCGCGTGTAGTGCGGGTACTCGGGATCGCCACCCAGGGCAGTGCTGAACGACTCCTCCTCGGCGGAGTCGGCGTGGCCGAGAGCCCCCGGCAGCTTCCGCATCACTGCGTCGCAGACGACCATCGCGGCCAGCTCACCACCGGCGATCACGTAGCGGCCGATCGATACGGCGTCACTGCAGAAATGCTGGACGATTCGCTCGTCGAAACCCTCGTAGCGGCCGCAGAGGAGGGTCAGGGCCGGCTCGGCGGCCAGCTCGGAGACGAGCTGCTCGTCGAGCACGCGGCCCCCGGGCGTAAGCGCGATCACGCGCCGCTGGCGCGGCAGCTCGACGGGATCGACGCCGTAGAAGCCGCGAAGTGCGGCGTCCATGACGTCTACCCGCAGGACCATTCCCGCGCCGCCGCCGAACGGGGTGTCATCCACCTGGCCGGCATTGAGGGGCGTGTGCTCGCGGAGGTCGAGGGCGCGGAGGCTGCTCCCGTTGTCGATCGCGTTGGCTACGTGGCGCTGCTCTGCGAACCAGCCGAACCAGCCGGGGAAAAGGGTTACGACGTCAATCTCCATCGCTTCCACCCTCCCCCATGAAGCGCAGGTCTACGTCGACCTCTCCGGCGTCCACGTCGATCGACCTGACCGCGTCGGCGACCATCGGGACGACCAGGTCGGGCGCACCGTCGCGCTCGACCTCCAGGACCTCGCAGGATGGGAGCGCCACCATCCGGCGCACGCGGCCAACCGTGGCCTGGCCGTCGCGGACAGCCAGCCCGGCCAGGTCCTCCGGCCACCACTTGCCCTCCGGCAGCTCGGGTGCGTCGGTGCGGCTGCAGAGCAGGTCCTCGCCGCGCGAGGCCTTCACCTCCTCGGGGGTGGAGATGCCCGAGACCCTGAGGATCGGGCGCTCGTCGGTTCCGGCGCGGCGCTCGACGACCGCCTCCCTCTCCCCTATCCGGAGCGTGTTGCCCTTGATCAGGAGCTCGGGGCGCGGACGCGTCACGCGGAAGCTGCCGTCGAGGCCGTGGGGCCGGCCGATCCGGCCGGCGGGCAGCCACTGCGCCCGCTCGACAGCCACGTCAGTCGACGATGTCGACCAGGACCCGCCGCTCGGCGCGAACCGCGGCCGCCTTGACGACGGTGCGCAGGGCCGAGGCGGTCCGTCCCCCGCGACCGATGACGCGGCCGTAATCGTCGTCGCCGACGGCGAGTTCGAGGACAACCGTGCCGTCGTCCTCCTCGAACTCCTCGACCGAGACGTGAGCCGGGTCTTCGACCAGGGCCCGCGCGAGGTACTCGAGAAGCTCTCGCACGTCGTCAGGCGCTGATGCCCTGGGTGCTCAGGAGCCGCCGCACCTGGGCGGTCGGCTGCGCGCCCTTGTCCAGCCACTCGCGAACCCGCTCCTCGTCGACGGTAATCGAAGACGGGCTGGTCTGGGCGTTGTAGTGGCCGACGACCTCGATGAACCGCCCGTCACGCGGGGAGCGCTGATCGGCAACGACGATGCGCCAGATCGGGTTCTTCTTGCCACCCACGCGGGTGAGCCTCAGTCGTACGGACACTTATTCCTCTCAGGGGTTCGAAACGCTCGGCGCCAAAGGTTAGCGGGAGGGCCGCGAAGCCCGCCGCTAGGCGGCCTGCGCCTCTTCCTCGGCCGGCAGCCGGCGGCTTACGACCTTGGAGACGCCGTCGCCGCCCATCGACACCCCGTAAAGGGCGTCGGCGGCCTCCATCGTGCGCTGCTGGTGGGTGACGACTATGAACTGGGCCCGCTCGCGGTAGGCGCGCAGCAGCTCCAGGAAGCGGCCGATGTTGAGGTCGTCGAGCGCGGCCTCGACCTCGTCGAGGATGTAGAAGGGGCAAGGCCGGGCCAGGAAGACGGCAAAGAGGAAGGCGATCGCCGTCATCGACTTCTCGCCGCCGGACATCAGCGTCAGCTTCTTCATCGCCTTGCCGGCCGGCGTCACCTCGATCTCGACGCCGAGGTCGTCCTCGGGCTCGCCGAGCCCGCGCTCGGCCTCCTCGTCGGCGGCCGCCTCGACGGCCTCGCTACGCGCTTCGGGATCGTCGCCGCCGATCACCGGCTTGGGCGTGCGCTCCTCGCGGACCAGGCGCAGCCGGCCACGGCCCCCCGGGAAGCAGTGCTCAACGAGCTCCTCAAAGTTCTTCGCCGCCGCCTCAAAGGTCTCCTCGAAGGTCTCGTGGATCTGGCGGTCGGTCTCCCGGATCAGCGTCCGCAGCTCGCGCATCGCCTCCTCCAGGTCGGTGCGCTGGCTCTCGAGCGTCTCGGCATGCTCGAGCGCCTCCTCGTACTCGGCCTTGGCCAGGGGGTTGACCGGGCCCAGCTGCTCCTTGCGCCGCTCGACGCGCGCCAGCCGCTGCTCGATCCCCTCGCGCTCCTCTTCGGTCAGTGCCTTCTCCGCCGGGGATGCCTCCAGCCCCAGGAGACCCGCCAGCCTCGCCAGCTCGGCGGCCACCTCGTCGTGGCGGTCGCGCGACTGCTGGGCGCGGACCTCCGCCTCGGTCACCGCCTCGGCCCCTTCTCGCAGCCGGGCCTGGATGTCGGCCTCGGCGGCGGCGCAGGCTCGAAGCTCCTCGGCCTCGGTCCCGCCCGAATCGCGGTCGGCCTCCAGTTCGGCGGCGAGCCTGCCGGCGACCTCGAGCATGGCCTGGTGCGTCGTCGTGAGGGCTTCCTGGACCCGGGATACGGCGGGTAGCAGCGCGTTGTCACGGGCGATCGCGGCAACGTGCTGGCGGATCGCCTCGGCCCGCTCCTCGCGGTCGGCCTGGGCCCGCTCGGCCACTCGGCGCTCGGCCGCCAGCTCGCCCTCGAGCTGGGCACGGCGGACGGCCGCCTGGCCCTGCTCCGGGGCCTCGCGGCGCTCGTTCATCAGCCACTCGGTCCTGCGGGCGGCCTCGCGGGCCTGGTCTAGCTCACGCCCGGCGGCCAGGCGGCCTTCCTCGAGCTCGTCGTGGCGGAGGCGTGCCTCCTCGGAACGCTGCGCAGCCTCAGCGCGCGCGGCTTCGGCGCGCTGCGCGGCTGCCGACGCCTCGTCCGCGTGCCCGGCCAGCTCACCACGCCGTCGCCGCTCGGCCAGCACGTGGGCGGCGCCGCCTCCGGGCGGCTGGTAGAGCTCGCGGGTCGAGGCGTTCCAGGCGCGCCCCTGGGAGGTCACGACGGTTCCGCGGAATCCCGGGGGCACCTGGGCGAGGTCGTCTACCAGCCAGCTGCCGGCAAGGAGGGCGCGCGCCAGGTCGGAGATCGCGCCGCTGGAGACGACCAGGGACTCGAGCGGGCGCGCGCCAGGGGCCGGCGGAGTGCCCTGTCCGGAAGCGACCGCTCCGCCAATCACGGCGCTTCCCCCGCTCTCACCGAGCCCGGAAAGCAGCTCCTGGCCTTCCCCCAGCGAGTCGACTACCGCCGCACCAAGGCGTCCGCCCAGGACGGCGGCGACCGCTGCCTCGGCTCCGGGCTCGGTCTCGATGTTCTCGGCCAGCGTCCGGGAGCCCGAAGGGGCCTGGCCGTGGTGTGACAGGAACTCGTCGAGCGCGGCAAGCTCCCCGGAAAGCCTTGAGTGCTCGCGGGAGGCGGTTTCGGCGGCCTCCGCGGCCTGGCGGGCCGCGGCACGCGCGGAGTCGAGCCCTTCGCGGGCCTCACCCGATTCGACTACGGCCTGGTTGAGCCGCGCGGTCAGCTCGCCCTCGCGCCGGCGCATCTCCTCGAGCTCGGTGCCCAGCCCGGCAAGCTCGCGCTCGAGTTCCCCGGCCTTCTCCTCTTCCAGCCGCTTCAGTTCGGCCTCCAGGGAAGCGATCCTCTCTCCGCCGGCCTCGTCGGGGCCGTCGGCGGCCTCCTGGCCGCGCAGCGCGGCGAGCCGCTCGGTCCTGGCCTCCAGGCGGGCGGTGATGGCAGAGGCGCTGTCACGAGCCCTCTCGAGCCTGAGCTCGACCTGGGCGGCAGAGGTGCGTGCGGTCTCGCCCCGGCGGGCGATGGCCTCGCGGCGTTCGCTGCGCTCGGCGAGCGCCTTCTCGGCCGCCTCGCGGCGGGCGGCCAGCTCGGCCAGCTGCTCCTGGAAGACGTCCCGGCCGTCCCGCGCCTGGCGGGCGACCTTCTCGGACTCGTCGAGCTCGCGGGCGATGGCGAGGGCCTGGTCGCGGGTGATCTCCCAGGAGAGCTCGCTGATCTGACGGTCCAGGCGGGCGTGGAGCTCGGCGGCCTCGGCCTGGCGCTTGAGCGGCCGCAGCCGCGAGCGGGCCTCGCGCTCCACGTCGAGCGCGCGGTCGAGGTTGTCCTGGGTGCGGTCGAGCTTGAGCTGGGCGCGGCGCCGACGCTTGCGGTGCTTGCCCAGGCCGGCCGCCTCCTCGAGGAGCATGCGCCTGTCCTTGGGCTTGGAGGTGACGATCTCGGTCACCCGGCCCTGGGAGACCACTGAGTGCATCTCCTTGCCCAGGCCGGTGTCGGAGAGGACCTCGAGGACGTCGATCAGCCGGCAGCGGGCGCCGTTGAGCCGGTACTCACCCTCGCCGTTGCGATCGAGACGACGCGTGATCGAAACCTCGCCGACCGGCATGTCGATCGAGCCGTCGGAGTTGTCGAAGACGAGTTCGACCTCGGCCGAGGAGCGGGCCTTGACCCCGTGGCCGCCGGCGAAGATGACGTCCTGCATCTGCTGGCCGCGGATGGCCAGCGGCGACTGCTCCCCCATCGCCCAGAGGACGGCGTCGGTGACGTTCGACTTGCCCGACCCGTTCGGCCCGACGACGACGGAGACCCCCGGGGCGAACTCGAGGACCGTCTTCTCCGGGAAGGACTTAAACCCCTTGAGGCTGATCGACTTCAGGTGCATCTCAGCCCCCGCCCTCGAGCTTCTCGAGCGCCTGCATCGCGGCCTGCTGCTCGGCGGCCTTGCGCGTACGGCCGGTTCCCCGGCCGAAGATCTCTCCGGCGACCGTCGCCTGTACCTCGAAGGTCAGGTCGTGGGGCGGGCCGTGCTCGGCGACGGTCTCGTACTCGACCGTTCGCGCGGACTCGGCCAGCTGCTCCTGCAGCGCCGACTTGAAGTCGACCGGGTGCTCGAGCGCCTCGGCCAGCTCCGGCTGGAAGGCCTCCACCACTGCGGCGGCGGTCGTCTCGTAGCCCTCGTTCAGGAAGCAGGCGCCGATCGCCGCCTCCACCACCGAGGCGACCACGCGCTCGCTGAACAACCCTGCCGGCACCGGGGCGCCGGCGGGAGCCGCGGCCCGCAGCCGTCCCTCCACGTCGAGCCGCTCGCCGACCCTGCGGCAGGCCGCCCCCGAGACGGTCTGGGCCCGGATGCGCGTCAGCTGCCCCGCCCCGTAGCGCTCCTGCTCGAGCAGCGGGTAGATGTGCGCGCTTATCGCCAGCCCCAGGACGCTGTCCCCGAGGAAAGCGAGGCGCTCGTAGGAGCCCCCGGGAGCCTCGCTCCACGACGCGTGGGTGAACGCCTGGCGCCGGAGGTCCCCCGGGAGGCGGTCCAGAAGTTCGGTGAGAAGCTGCAGGGGTCAGGATTCCGGCGGTGTGTGGGCGATAACGAAGTCGATGGCCTGGCCAACGGTGAGGATCGAGGCCGCATCCTCGTCGGAGATCCGGACGCCGTAGGTGTCCTCGAACTCCTGGACCAGGGTGTAGAGGTCCAGCGAATCGGCCTCCAGGTCCTCCTTGAACCGGGTCTCCTCGCCGATCGCCGACGGGTCGACATCGAGTTCGTCGGCGAGGTGCCCACGAATGAGCACGAGTACCTCTTCTCGATCCATGCCGCGCAGACGCTAATTCGGCGCCCGGACGGCCCTAGGAGGCAGGACTGCGGCGCCTGAGCGCCCCGGCGGCCTCCAGCGCAGCGTGGGTGCGGCGGGCGATGTCGTCTTCAACGGCCCGCGCGGCCAGCAGGATCGCGTTGGCGTAGCCGTGGCGAGTGAAGCGCCCGTGCGGGACCACGACCACGCTGCGCAGCCCCAGCAGGTAGGCGCCGCCCGAGGTCTCGGGGTCGAGCTCGTCGCGCAGCCCCCGCAGGGCCGGGCGGATCAGGAGCCCGCCGATCTTCGAGCGCAGCGAGGACTCCACGCGCGAGCGGATCGCCGCGATCATCGTCGCCGAGACGCCCTCGCTGAGCTTGATGGCGATATTGCCGGTGAAGCCGTCGGTCACGACGACGTCGGCGACCCCGGAGGTCAGGTCGGTGCCCTCCACGTTCCCTACGAAGTCAAGCCCCGAGCCGGAGGCCAGCTGCTCGTGGGCCGCGACCACCTCGGGAGTTCCCCGGGTGGCCTCCTCCCCATTGGACAGGAGCGCAACCCTGGGGCTGGCAACGCCCAGGACCGATGTCGCAAAGGCGGCGCCCATGTAGGCGAACTGGACCAGGTGCTCGCTGCGGACCTCCGCGTTGGCGCCGACGTCGAGCAGGGTGACGGGATTCTCGGGGACCGGCACGGGGATCGCCAGCGCAGGCCGGTAGATGCCACTCGCACGCTTGATCTCGAACAGCCCTGCGGCCAGCACGGCGCCGGTCGACCCGCCGGCCACCAGCGCATCGGCCTCACCGGCGGAGACGGCGCTGGCCGCCCGGGAGATCGAGGCCTCCGGGTTGGCGCGAACGGCCCGCGCGGGGTCGGGATCCTTGGCCACCGAGAGGGGCGCGTCGATGAGCTCGACCCCCGGTGCGGGGTCGCCGGCCTGTTCAGCGGGCCCGTAGAGCTTCACGCGTACGCCGCGGGCTGCCGCCAGCGCGGCTCCGGCAGCGACCTCTGCCGGGCCCAGGTCCGCCCCGTTCGCGTCGACCGCGACCGTGACGGTCATGGCCTAGGCGACAGTGTCGGCGGGCCCGGTGACCGGGCGCCCGCCGTAGGTCCCGCACTGCGGGCAGACGCGGTGCGCGCGTCGAGGCGCGCCGCACTCGGGGCAGCTGCTGACCGAGGGCGGGTCGATCTTGTGCTGCGCCCGCCGCTTGGAGGTGCGGGCGTGGGACTGTCGCTGCTTGGGGACGGCCATCGGCCCGAGACAGTAGCGAACGCCGTGCGGCCCGGCGGGTCAGTCGAACCGCAGCTCGTCGAGCTTCGACCAGCGCGGGTCCTTGTCTGCGGGGTGCTCGTGGCCGGGGTTCTCGTTCAGGTTCTCCCCGCAGCGCGGGCAGAGGCCCAGGCACCCCTCTCGGCACAGCACCTGGGCAGGTACGGCCAGGGCCAGGGCGTCGCGGGCCCAGGCGCCGATGTCGAGTTCCCCGTCATCCACGTACGGGCTCTCGACGCCTGCCTCGGAGCTTCGCTGGTCGACCTCCCGCGAATCGATGGCCAACTCCTGGCTGGCGGGTTCCAGGCAGCGCATGCAACGCCCCTTGAGGGTCGCCGAGTAGGCAAGGTGCAGCGCCCAGCCATCGCCGTTGATGCGCGAGACCTCCAGCTTCACGGGGCACTGCGCCGGCTCGGGCTGGTAGCGCTCGCCACCGAACTCGAGCTGCTCGAGCCCGACAGAGGCGTCGAGGCAGCGGCCCTCCCCCACGGAGAAGCCGAGCCCATCGAGGTCGATCTTCCCGTCCGGCTCGCTCACCCTGCCGAGGTTAGAGAACCCCGCCCCTTAGCCTCCCGGGAGATGGCCCCTTCGGTAGAGCTCCTCCTGTGGTCCGGCTGCCCGTCGCACGACCGGGCACGCGCGCAGCTGCGAGAGGTGATGGCCGGCCTGGGCCTCGACCCCGGCTCGGTCGTGGAGCGGGCGGTGGAGAGCGATTCAGAGGCACGGGAACTCGGCTTCATCGGGTCGCCGACCGTCCTCGTCGACGGCCGCGATGTCGTGGATCCCGGCGACCGTCCGGCAGCGCTCACCTGCCGCCTGTACCGTCGTCGTGACGGCAGCGCATCGGCCCTGCCGGACACCGAAGAGCTGCGTGAGGCGCTGGCCCGCGCGACCGACGAGGAAGGAGAGGAAGGTTGAGCATCGAGATCGGCCAGTCCGCGCCCCGGTTCACCCTCCCCGACACCGCCGGGGCCGAGCATTCGGTGCCCACCGGCGACCCGGCGACCGTCGTCTGCTGGACCTGCAACCACTGCCCCTACGCCCTGGCCTGGCACCCGCGGATCGTCGCCGTGGCCCAGGATTACGCCGACCGGGGAGTCACCTTCCTCTGCGTCAACTCCAACGACCCCGTTCGCTACCCGGACGACTCCGCCGAGGCAATGGCCGGGCGCGTAGCCCGCGAGCCCGGAGACTGGCCGATGCCCTATCTCCATGACGAGAACCAGGAGGTGGCCCGCGAGTGGGACGCAAAGACTACGCCGGACCTCTTCGTCCTCGACGGCGAGGGGCGGCTGGCCTACCGCGGCGCACCCGATGCAGACTGGGAAGATGCCTCGCTCCAGGCCGACTGGCTGCGGGGCGCGCTCGACGCGGTGCTCGCCGGCCGGGAGCCATCGCCGGCGCAGACCGAGCCGGTCGGCTGCTCGATCAAGTGGCGCGAGTAGCCCGGGCGCCAGCCGGCTTGCAGTCCGTCAGAACCCGGGCGTACGGTGCGACCAGGGGCTTATGGACATCTCCATCTCAAAACTGACCGACGAGGGCGCCGCGCGACTCGAGGACGAGCGGCTGCTCGTAGACGGGCTCGCCGTCGAGGACCCCACCGCCGTGGGCCTGGCGCGCGAGCGGCAGGCCCTTGGGGAGAGCCTTGACGAGCTCGTCTCCCAGATGATTGAGATTGGCGCCCGAGTCCTGGCCCGCGAGCAGGCCACCGCCGAGGCGGACTACGTCCGGGCCGAGTTCGAGCGCCAGGCCCGCGACCTGGAGTCGAGCTTCGGCGAGCGCGCCCAGGCGGTGAGCGCCGAGCTGAACGAGAAGATCGATGCCGCCTTCGGTGCCGACTCGGGCCTCGTGCCGAAGCTGCTCGAGCGCCACTTCGGCGAAGAGTCGAGCGCCGCGGTGCAGAACCGCGTGGAGGCCCTCGTCAAGGAGCTGCTCGCCGGCCACAAGGAGGCGCTGGCCCGGCAGTTCACCGCCACCGACGAGAGCAACCCGCTCGGCCAGTTCCAAAAGGCCGCCGTCGACGCGATCAGGCAGAACTCCGAGGCCCAGGCCAAGCAGCTCGTCGAGATGAACCGCACCATCACCGAGCTGCGAAGCCAGCTCGAGGGGCTCGCCGCCGAAGAGGAAAAGGAGGAAGCGGTCGCCGCCGAGGCCGAGAAGGGCACGGCGAAGGGCCGAAGCTACGAGGAGCTGGTGGTCGACGCGCTCGCCGCCCTGGCCAACGCCCGGGGCGACCACGCCGAGGGAGTCGGCGAGCTCTCGGAGGGCGGCGGCAAGACCGGGGACGCCGTCGTCGAGGTGGGCGCCCAGTCCGGCCCGACCCGGGCGCGGATCGCCTTCGAGGCCAAGGACTCGCGCCTCTCCCGGCCCAAGATGATCGAGACCCTCGACCGGGCGCGCGAGCAGCGTGCCGCCGACTTCTCCGTCCTCGTGGTCCCCTCGGAGGGCAAGGTGCCTGCCGGCACCGTCGTCCTGGAAGAGATCCAGGGCGACAAGATGGTCGTCACCTGGGACCCGGCGGAGGGGTCGACCCTCACCCTCGAGACCGCCTACGCGCTGGCCCGGGCCCGCGTCCTGATGGCCCAGACCGGCGGCGAGGCCGACGCCGCCCTGATCGCCGATGCCGCCGACCGCGCCCTGGAGCTCCTAAAGCAGGTCAAGAAGATCAAGAACTCGCTGACCAGCGCCAAGACGCAGATCGACTCTGGCGCCGGCGCCGTCGACGAGATGGCGGCCGCCGTTCGCCTCCAGCTCGAGCGAATCGCCGAGCTGACGGTTCCCGGCGACGCGGACTAGCGCTCTTCGTCGCGGCCGTCGTCGTCGCGGCCGGCGAGCCGGTCGCGGCCGCGCTGCACAGCGCCGATGAACTTCGAGAGGTTGACCTCGAGCGTCCCGAGAATCTCGTCGGCGTAGTCCTCTGCCCCGAGACGGATCTCGCGCTCCCTGGCCTGGGCGTCCCCGACGATGTCCTCGGCCTCGCGCTCGGCCTGGCGGGTGACCTCCTCCTGGGAGACCAGCTGCTCCTGGCGGTCGCGGCCTTCCTTGATGATGCGCTCGGCCTCGCGCTTGGCCTCGGCGAGCATCTCCTGGCGCTCCTTGACGATCCAGCGGGCCTGCTTGATCTCCTCGGGGATCGTGGCGCGCATCTGGTCGAGGATGTCGTAGATCTCCTCCTTGTCCACGCGAACCTGGTCGGTGAGGGGCACCGGCTTGGCGTTGTGAACCAGGTCGTCGAGCTTGTCGATCAGTACGAGAACGTCCATGACATTCGGCCTTTCGCTATCGGGCCAGTTCTTCCTTCAGGCGCAAGGAAACCTTCGGGGTGACCATTTCGTCGATATTCCCCCCGAACATCGCCAGTTCCTTGATCCCGCTGGAGCTGAGGAAACTGTACTGCGG
>JAUMBN010000076.1:0-3992 GCA_032119675.1 Solirubrobacteraceae bacterium
TGGCCCCGCGGAGGTGGTCGTGGCCGGCACCGACCAGCCCGGGCTCTCGGGGATGGCGCCCGCCGCGGCCGACCAGCCGGTCGAGGACGGCGCCTACGTTGAGTACCAGGCCGACTCCGAGGCTCCGGTGCGGACCAGGGGCGCCGCGGCTCGCCTCTCGTTCGCGCGGGACGGCATCCACGCCGTGAGCTTCCGGGCCGTCGATGCGGCCGGCAATGCCAGTGCGCCGCGCACGGCGAGCTTCCGGGTGGACTCGAGGATCCCGGCCGGCGTGCTCGAGCATCCGCTCAAGGAGGACCCGCGACGGCTGCGGGCCTCGGTCGAGGAGGGGTGTATCGCTTCGGCGACGCTCGAGATGAGGCCGCTCGCCGGCGGCGAATGGGAGAGGATCGACGCGCGCGCCGCCCCCGGCTCGGTCTCGGCGCTGGTTCCGGACGACCGCCTGCCCGGCGGCCGCTACGAGACCCGGTTCAGGGTCGTGGACTGTGCCGGCAACGAGGGCGTGATCGCCTCGTTCTCCGACGGCCTTCCCGGGGTGGTCACGCTGCCGCTGCGCATGCGCCCGCGCCTGAGCGCCGCGCTGGTGGATTCGCGCGGGCGCGAGGCGAGCCGCATTCGCGCCGGGCGCAAGACCCGGGTGGCGGTCTCGGCCCGCCTGCTCGACGACGGCGGCGAGCCGATGGAGGGAAACGAGATCGAGGTCCGCGAGCGGATCGGCGACGGCGGCTGGAAGGTGGTGGCCCGCGCTGCGACCGGGGCGAGTGGCCGCGTTGGCCTGCGGCTGGGTGCCGGTCCGAGTCGCAGGGTCCAGGTCGTGGCGCTCGACACCCGCACCAGCACGGGGGCGGCCAGCGAGGAGATGGCTGTCGACGTGCCCGCTCAGGTGACGATCCGGGTCGCCCGGCGCAGCCTTCGTAATGGCCAGGCCGCACGCTTCAGCGGCCGGGTTCTCGGCGGTTACCTGCCGGCCCGCGGCCGTGAGCTCGAGCTTCAGGGCTACAACCCGCGCCGCGGGCGCTGGCAGCCGGTCATGACCGAGGGCCTGCGCTGCGACCGGCGCGGGCGCTGGAAGGCCCGTTACCGCTTCTCGGCCACCACCGGCGGCTCGGTCACCTACCGGTTCCGGGTCCGCCTGGCGCCGCGACCGGACCACCCCTATGCAGAGGGGCACAGCCGCGCGGTGGCGGTGCGGGTCAGCGGCTAGGCCAGTGCGTTTCGCTCAGGCGGCTTCGTGGAGCGCGTTGATGCGGTCCAGCGTTGCCAGGCGCGAGAGCGCCCGCTTCTCGAGGCGCTGTGCCTCGGCGGTGCTCACCCCGAGGCGGCGCCCGGCCTGGGCGGCGGTGTGGGGCGGCTCGCCCCGGCGGCCGAAGCGCAGCTCGATCACCTGGCGTTCGGCGATCGGCAGCTCCTCGAGCGCACGGTCGATCTGGTTGGAGACGTCGTCCTCGCCGACCTGCTCCTCGGGCGTGGGGGCGTCGCTGTCGAGCAGCTCGCCCAGGCTGGCGGAGTCGTCTTCGCCGACGCGGGCGTCGAGGCTGGCCGGCTTGGTGTCCAGCTTGCGCAGGCGCTCGACTTCATCGGGCTCGAAGCCGGTCTCGGCCGCGATCTCCTCGAGGGTCGGCTCGCGCTCGAGCTTGGCGGCCAGGTCGGCTGCCACGCGCTCGACCTTGCGGGTCTGCTGGGCGACGTTGGCGGGCAGGCGAACGGTGCGGGCCGTGTTGTCAAGGCCGCGCTGGATCGCCTGGCGGATCCACAGGGTCGCGTAGGTGGAGAAGCGGAACCCCTTGCGATAATCGAACTTCTCCGCGGCGCGGATCAGGCCGATCATGCCCTCCTGTACGAGGTCGCTCATGCCGAGGCCCAGCCCCTGGTAGCGGCGGGCGATCGAGACGACCAGGCGCAGGTTGGAGTTGATCAGCAGCTCCTTGGCGCGAAGGTCGCCGCGCTCGATGCGCTGGGCCAGGTCGAGCTCCTCGCTCGGGCGCAGCAGCCGGTACTGCGAGGCGCGCCTCAGCAGCTGGTCGACGGGGTCGGCGACCGTGGTCGGCTCGCGAACCTCGTCCGGCACGTTGGGATTGATGTTGAACGTTGACTTCATATATCCGATTCCGTTAGTCGGATTTTAGCGGATTTTCGTTGCGTGCGCAACCTCTAGATGCGCTACACACGATCCCGCCCTGGACCGGCATTGTTGCCTGTGGTTGTAAAGACACCCTCAAGAGCTGACAGTGACGCTCCAACCGCAGAAAACACCTACACCCTCTACGTCCAAAAGATACGTTTGGACCGCCCCCGGGCGCCAGCGGTGCAACCGGGCGCCCAGCAGCTACGGGCCAATCAGCTCGATTCGATGCGTCTGACGGCCTCCTCGTCGGCGTCGGCAGCCGACGGGAGCGCCACCCCCGGTGGCAGCTCAAGGCGCAGTCCGTCAACCTCCTCGACCTGAACCGTCCCGCGTTCCAGGTCGCATTCCAGGACGTGGCCTCCGCAGCTGCGGTCCGCGGCGAGGAAGTGGAGATGGTGGCCGGTCACCTCGACCCCGGCCGCCGAGCGCGGGAAGCGAAAGCCGACAACGGTTCCCTCGACGTCGCTGAAGGTCCACTCGACCTGGTTTTCGGCCACCTCGGCCAGGGACGGGTAGGGGGTCTCCTGGCGAGGTACCGAGCGGGCGTGGACACGGGAGAAGCGGCCGTCGATCCGGATCGCGTCGCAGCCGGTGGTCGGGGGAGCGTGCTCTTCGAGCAGGGCCATGAGCTCGTCGTGGGCCATCGGATCGGGGGCCTCGAGCGTCTCGTCGGCGGCAAAGCGGGTGACCACGGCGAAGGGCGTCGTCGTCCCGGCGTCTACGCGGTTGACGCTCCCGTCCGCGGCGCACTGCCACGCCTCGCCGTCGAGGATCACGAGCTCGCCGTCGAGGGCATCGAGGGTGCCGAGACCCAGGTCGCCGGCGGCCAGCAGCTCGCCGATCGTGATTTCGCCGTCGTAGGCGCCGTCGAGCAGGGCGGCGATCGTCGAAGTCTGGACCGCCGTGTGTTCCCGGTCACCGTCGGCCAGGTGGTCGTGGTCGACCACGCGGAGGCCGACGGCATGGGCGAGCTCGGGATCTACCGAAGGCACGTCTGCGCGGCGCTCAGCGGATTGCGGCGATGTTGGCCATGGCCACGAGCCAGGGCCCGGCGAGCAGCAGGAACGGAAGAGCCACCACTGCGGCCGGGTGGGCCTGGAGCCAGCGCCCGGCCGACCGCAGCCATTCCGGCGCCGCAGGCCTGCCGACGAGGCTGCGCCAGGCCGCCACGGCCAGGACGGCCACGGCGAGCGCCCAGGCAAGGATCCAGGCCCAGTTGAAGCGCAGCGCGCCCCCTCCGTCACCGTGGGCCATCAGCACGAAGGCGCGGGTCGCCCCGCAGGCCGGGCAGGGGACCCCGGTCGCGTGCAGGAGCGGGCACGAGCCCGGCTCGTCGGCGATCGCCGGGTCCATCATCCGGGCGATGAGCAACGGGGCCACCAGCAGCACGGAGGCGAGGCCGGCAAAGAGCGCCGGCCTCGAGACCGCCCGGTGAGCGTGCTCGGAGTGGCTGCAGGCTGTGGCGGGGGCGTCGGTCATCTCTCTAGGAGGTCGAGGTGTCGAAGTCCCACTCGGTATTGGCGGCGCCGATGATCAGCAGGAGGGCGAATACGGCCAGCGACACGGCGCCGAGCACGAGCCCGGTGATCCACATCCAGCTCGGGGCTCCACGCCGTTCGACCTCGCCCCTGGCGAGGATGCCGCAGACCACCGCCGCGACGCCGACCGGGACGCCGATGCAGCACCAGGAGGTGAGGATGGAGATGAGCCCGCACACGAAGGCCGCGATGGCCAGGCCCGGCTGACCGGGCTTGGCGGGGGCCACGCCGGGAGCCGCGGCTGCGGGAGCGGCGCCGGCCGGAGCCGCCGCGGCCGGAGGGGGCGGAGGCGCAGCGGGCGTTCCTGCAGGCGGCTGCGCCGGCGGCGG